>CAJXMS010000371.1 GCA_913056475.1 uncultured Bacteroidota bacterium | reverse complement strand
TCCTCACTCAGCTCATCCATACCCAGGATGGCGATGATATCTTGCAGCTCTTTATAGCGCTGGAGGATCTCTTTTACGCGCTGGGCACAGTTGTAGTGCTCGTCACCGATCACCTCGGGTGCCAGGATACGGGAAGTAGAGTCCAGGGGGTCCACGGCCGGATAAATACCGAGCGAAGCGAGCTTCCGGCTCAGTACGGTAGTGGCATCCAGGTGGGCAAAGGTGGTGGCGGGAGCCGGGTCGGTAAGGTCATCGGCAGGTACATACACCGCCTGTACGGAGGTAATGGAGCCGCTCTTGGTGGAAGTAATGCGCTCCTGCATGGCGCCCATTTCGGTGGCCAGGGTAGGCTGGTAGCCCACCGCGGAGGGCATCCTACCCAAGAGAGCAGATACTTCTGAACCGGCCTGGGTAAAGCGGAAGATATTGTCCACAAAAAATAAGATGTCACGGCCGGTGCCATCACCTTCCCCGTCGCGGTAGTATTCTGCCAGGGTGAGGCCGGAAAGGGCTACGCGGGCCCGGGCCCCGGGAGGTTCGTTCATCTGGCCAAAGACGAAGGAGGCTTTGGACTCTTTCATGGTTTCGGGATCTACCTTGCTGAGGTCCCAGCCGCCGTTTTCCATGCTTTCCAGGAAGCCATCGCTGTACTTGATAATGCCGGATTCCAGCATTTCACGCAGGAGGTCGTTGCCTTCCCGGGTGCGCTCGCCTACGCCGGCAAATACGGACAGGCCGCCGTGGCCTTTGGCGATGTTATTGATCAGCTCCTGGATCAGTACGGTTTTGCCCACCCCGGCTCCTCCAAAGAGGCCAATTTTACCGCCTTTGGCATAAGGCTCTACCAGGTCGATAACCTTGATCCCGGTGTATAGGATCTCGGTGCTGGTCGAAAGGTCTTCGAATTTGGGCGAGTCGCGGTGGATGGGCAGGCCGTTTTCACTGGACAAATTGTCCATCCCGTCGATGGACTCCCCGATTACGTTAAAAAGCCGACCCCGGATGCCTTCGCCGGTAGGCATCTTAATGGGGGCTCCGGTGGCGTGCACTTCTTGCCCCCGGCGGAGCCCTTCGGTAGAATCCATGGCGATGGCCCGGACGGTGTCTTCGCCAATGTGCTGCTGCACTTCCACCACCAGCCGGCTCCCTTCGCGGGGCACTTCCAGGGAATCGTAGATTTTGGGCAACTCGTATTGCGTGGTGTCAAAGGACACGTCCAGCACGGGACCTATGATCTGGGCTATCTTTCCTACTGCTTGAGCCATATAGATTCTGCGATTTAGAGCTTGGGGAGCTATTTTTAAATTTGGCGGCAAAAGTAGCCCATTTGATGCAAATTACCTACGGCTGCCGTCAATTTAGGATTGCGCATTTTTGCACAGGCAATTCACATTTGGCCGAAGGCCTCCCCTGCGGCCCTCTAAAGCTTAAGCTCCTCGCCCTGTGAAGGTATACTATCACTTAGACGATTTTGAGCCGCTGCCCCGGGCGGTGGTTACCACGGGAACCTTTGACGGTGTGCACATCGGGCATCGCAAAATCCTTAAGCAACTCAACGATGCCGCCCGCCGGGTGGGGGGCGAAAGTGTGCTGCTCACCTTTCATCCCCATCCGCGCATGGTGCTCCAGCCCGATATAGACCTCAAGCTCATCAATACCCAGGCCGAAAAAATAGCCCTGCTGAAAGAAACGGGACTGGACCACCTGATCATTCATCCTTTTACGCGGGCTTTTAGCCGGACTACTTCCCTGGCCTTTGTACGGGAGATCCTGGTTAATCAAATAGGCGCCAAGCGCCTGGTGATAGGCTATGACCACCATTTTGGGCGCAACCGGGAAGGCAGCTTCGAACACCTTAAAGAATATGGCCCGGTGTACGGATTTGAGGTGGAAGAAATAGCCGCGCAGGACGTGGACGACGTCACGGTGAGTAGCACCAAAATACGCCGGGCCATCGAAGCGGGCGATGTGGCTCCGCACAGGGTCTACATGGGCTACCGCTTTCCCCTCAGTG
>CAJXMS010000370.1 GCA_913056475.1 uncultured Bacteroidota bacterium | reverse complement strand
GGGCTGCGCGGCGGGTGGGGTTTAAAGAGTTTGACCCGGCCCGGGTGCTGGACCTGCCCCGGGACACCCCGGTGGTGGTGTACTGCTCAGTAGGCTACCGCAGCGAAAAGATAGCGGCCCGGCTGCGCGAAATGGGTTTTAAGGAGGTTTATAATCTGTACGGCGGCCTGTTTGAATGGGTCAATCAGGGGCAGCCCGTGTACCGCCAGGGCCAGCCTACCCCGCAAGTACACGGCTATAGCTGGACCTGGGGCCTCTGGCTGAACCGGGGCGAAAAAGTGTACGGCCCGCCCGAAAATTAAAAAGCCACGCCCCCGAAAAGGAAGCGTGGCCTTAAATGGCGAGGACCGGCGGACGTCAGTATTCGTCTTCATTCCAGAGGAAATCTTCCTCGGAGGGATAATCCGGCCAGATGTCTTCGATGCTTTCGTAGATTTCTTCCTCCTCCTCTTCCATCGCTTGTAGGTTTTCTACTACTTCGAGGGGTGCACCGGTGCGGATGGCGTAGTCTATCAGCTCGTCTTTGGTGGCGGGCCAGGGGGCATCACTGAGGTAGCTAGCCAATTCGAGAGTCCAGTACATAAGCGGGGCTTAAGGGTTTAAATTTTTGCAAAAATAAATTTTTTGCGGACTTTTTCAAGCCCTTTGATGCGAAGCTGGTATACGTTCTAATTATTTGGCTTCCAGGGGGTTTCTTCTCCCTTATGCTGGTGCGTGTAATAACGGGCCAGTACGAAGAAGTAGTCGCTCAGCCTATTGAGGTAACTGATCACGATGGGTTCTACGTGTACCGAGCGGGCCAGGGCTACGGTTTTGCGCTCGGCGCGGCGGGTGATGGTGCGCGCCACGTGGCAGTAGGAAGCGGCGGCATCTCCGCCGGGGAGGATGAAGTTTTTAAGCGGGGGTAGCTCTTGATCCATGCGGTCCATCTGCCTTTCGAGCTCATCGATGTGCGCTTGCTCAATCTCCGGCAGGGGCAGCTGGCTCTGGCCTTCGGAGGCCAGCACCGAACCGATGGTAAAGAGGTGGTGCTGAATGGCCAGGAGCTGGTCGTGGGCGGAGGCATGGTCAGCCACATCGCGAATAAGTCCGATAAAAGCATTGAGCTCATCGATGGTGCCGTAGGATTCGATGCGGAGGTGGTGCTTGCTTACGCGGTTGCCGCTGAGCAGGGCGGTTTCGCCCTGGTCGCCCTGGCGGGTATAAATTTTCATGATGGGAGCGCATTATGGTTAACTCCGGGCGGAAACCGGGAGCGATATGATTAGAAGTAAAGGCAAAGGTATAAGAAGGCCTATTTGTTCACAGCTTGGCCTTAGGGTACATTTGGCCGAAGGCCCAAAAAAGCGCTTACCTTTAGGGGCCCATAAAAGGAAACCCAGCAACCAAGCGCGCACCCTATGGCCGGCATGATTGAATTGGCGAGTATTCTTATTCTCAGTGTCTTGGCGCAGTGGCTGGCCTGGCGCATTCGCATTCCGGCCATTTTGCCCTTGATCGTAATAGGCCTGGCGCTGGGGCCGCTGTCCACCTTTTTAACCCCGGCGGGCGATAAATTGCTGGATGGGGATAAGATTTTTAGTGGCGATCTGCTTTTTGCCTTTGTGTCCATCTCCGTGGGGGTGATCCTATTTGAGGGGGGGCTCACCCTTAAGCTCAAGGAAATCCGCCACCAGGCGGGCGTGGTGCGCAATTTATTGATCATCGGGCCCTTGATCACCTTGATCGGTGGGGGCCTGGCGGCGCATTATTTTCTGGGGCTGGGCTACCAGCTGGCCTTTCTCTTCGGGGCCCTGATCATTGTGTCCGGTCCTACGGTAGTGATCCCCATTCTGCGCAACGTGCGCCCCAATAAAGAAGTAAACAATGTGCTGAAGTGGGAAGGCATCCTGATCGATCCGCTGGGGGCCCTCATCGCGGTACTGGTGTACGAGTTTATCCAGAGCAGCAGTACGGTGGCCAATACGGACCTGCTGCCGGTGCTGAAGTCCTTTTTGGTGACGGTAGCGGCGGGTATTTTTGTGGGGGGG
>CAJXMS010000369.1 GCA_913056475.1 uncultured Bacteroidota bacterium | reverse complement strand
CGAGCATCGTCTCGAGTTGCGTCCGGAGGTGTTTCCGGTTCAGCCCGCCGGCGTTCGGATCGTCCTCGCGCGTCGGCCAGTAGATCTTGGAGGCGAGGACGAAATCGTCGAAATGGACCGGATGCGCAAGCGCATTGCAGACCACATGGTGACCTCCAAGCGCACTTCGCCCCACGTCACCTCCTTTGTGGAAGCGGATGTGACCAATATCTTCCGTTGGCGCAATAAGGTGAAAGACCAATTCCAAAAGCGGGAAGGGGAGAAAATCACTTTCACCCCCATTTTTATGGAGGCCCTCATCCGCACCATTAAAGATTTTCCCGGCGTAAATGTGTCCGTAGATGGAGACAAAATAATTCAGCGCAAGCATATTAACATCGGGATGGCGGCCGCTATGCCCAGTGGAAACCTCATCGTACCGGTGATTCATGACGCCGATCAGCTCAATTTGGTGGGTCTTACCAAGCGCGTCAATGATCTGGCCCGCCGGGCCCGGGACAATCAGCTTAAGCCCGACGAGATCCAGGGCGGGACTTACACCATCACCAATGTGGGCACCTTCGGCAATGTGATGGGTACCCCCATCATTAACCAACCCCAGGTAGCCATCATGGCCACCGGTAGTATCAATAAGAAACCCGCCGTAGTGGAAACACCAGAGGGCGACTTCATCGGCATTCGCTACAAAATGTTCCTCAGCCACAGTTATGATCACCGCGTGGTAGACGGGGCCCTCGGCGGCCAATTTGTGCGCCGCATGGCCGATTACCTCGAGCAGTTCGACCCCGAGCGCGCCTGGTAAGGGAGCCTTTTTAGTGGGGCCTCACCGGCCAAATGTGACCCCCTAGCCGGTAGCCGGGTACCACCCATTTGGCCGGAAGGCCTAAAAATACAGTGTCATTAAGCGAAAAATATGGAACTTAAACTAGCGCGGCCCCTTTGTTTCTTCGACCTGGAAACCACCGGTACCAACGTAACCCGCGACCGGATCGTAGAAATAAGCATTCTCAAAGTCTATCCCGATCACTCCCACGAGAGCGCTACCTGGCGAGTGAACCCGGAGCGGCCCATCCCGCCCGAAACCACCCGCATTCACGGCGTGAGCGATGCCGATGTGAAGGATGCTCCTACTTTTAAAGAACTGGCCCCCAAAGTGGTAGAAATGCTTAAAGATGCCGATTTGGCCGGGTACAACTCCAATAAATTTGACATTCCGGTGCTCGCAGAGGAGCTTATGCGAGCTGAGCAGGATTTTGACCTGGCTAAGCGCAGGGCGGTAGATGTCCAAAATATCTTTCACAAAAAAGAGCAAAGAACCCTGGAGGCGGCCTACCGCTTTTATTGTCAGAAAGAGTTGAAAGACGCCCACTCGGCCGAGGCGGATACCCGGGCTACCTACGAGGTGCTTAAGGGGCAGCTGGACCGTTATGAGGACCTGGAAAACGATGTCAACTTCCTGGCTGAGTATAGCAACCGCTTTAAAGCGGCTGATTTTGCCGGTTTTATCATCTTTAATAAAGAAGGGGTGGAATGCTTCAGCTTTGGTAAGTACAAGCAGCAGCCGGTAGCCGAAGTGCTGGAGCGTGACCCGGGGTACTTTGGCTGGATTCAAAAAGCGGAATTCCCGCTTTACACCAAAAAAGTGCTTACGGCCATTAAACTGCGGAAGCTGGCGCAATGAAATTAGTGTGTGTGGGGCGAAATTACGCGAAGCACGCCGAAGAGCTGCGCAATGAAGTGCCGGCTGAGCCGGTGCTTTTCATAAAGCCGGATAGTGCCTTGCTGCCGCCGGGACATGACTTTTATCTGCCCGATCTGGACTCCGCCATTCACTACGAGGCGGAGCTGGTGGTGCGCATCGATAAGCCTGCCAAGCACGTGGAAGAGCGTTTTGCGCATCGCTACTATTCCCAGGTAACGGTAGGCTTGGACTTTACGGCCCGGGACCTTCAGCAGCGCCTCAAAGAGAAGGGATTGCCCTGGGAAAAGGCCAAGTCTTTTGACGGTGCGGCCTTTTTGGGAGCCTGGCAAG
>CAJXMS010000368.1 GCA_913056475.1 uncultured Bacteroidota bacterium | reverse complement strand
TTGAGGAGTTGAAAGAATATCTTCGACGTCGGAAATTAAAGGCGAATGACTAGTTTCAAGTCAACCTTTAAGGGAAGGGTAAGCCGCCCGTAGATTTTGAGTCACCTCAAGGCGCCAAGAATGAGCGTAGTAGTATTTATGCAATTTTTTGCCAATGCATAGATATCTCAAAGAATTCCCTAGATTACCCGTATGTTTAGGCTTGACCTGACCCTAAACTTCCTTAGGCAGATATTGCGAGAGTGGGCGGTTCAAAAGCTTTTTCCTTTTAGATACAGATGTCATAGCAAGCTTTATGGCTCATCTTCCCTGTACTTTGTAGGATTCGCGAAGTACCTTTGCTCGGTTGCAATGCTTTTTTGGGCTTTGCAAAAAAGTATGAAGAGTATTATTGAAGGCAACTCAACAGGAATTGATCAATGAACTTTAGGGATATCTTGAGTCTTCCGAGCATACCTTACATTCTCCTGGGCATAGGCGCTATGCTGGCCGCTGCTGTTCTGCGGCGAATGGCCCCTTGCTTTTACCACCTGGCCCGCACCAGCGTGAGCCTACTGGATATTTACCTCCAGCCGGGCTCGGAAGACGAAAAATTGCCCCAAATCGAGAAAGGCACCCAAGAGCTGCTTTTTAGCCTGCTCCGGGTCATCGGGGCGCTGCTTCTGGCGCTGGCTTTGGGGGCGCTTTTGCCCTATTTGTATACCCTTCTGCCGCGTTTTAACCCGCCTTTTGCCCCGGACGAGGCCTGGTCTATTCTGGCGGTATCTTTGGGGGCCACCCTGCCTTTTCTCTGGCCCGCTGGAAAGCCGGCCAGTGGCTATCCGCCGCTGGCGCAACTGCTGCATCATTTGGCTTTGGATAATCCCCATTTGGGCCGGCGCCTGCTTGGCGGGGAGATCAAGCAGGCCGCTCGGCAGGGGCTCGAGCGCCGGGAAGATTTTCTCATTATCACCGGCCTGGCCCGCGCGGGGACCACCAGCTTCCTCAATGCCCTGTTGCCCCGGGGCCCCTTTGCCTCGCTGGACTACGGCCACATGCCCTTTTTGCTGAGTCCGCGGCGTTGGGCCCGGCTTTATCGTCCTAAGGGGGAGGACCTTAAGGAACGCAGTCACGGCGATGGGGTGCGGATAGGGCTGCGTTCCTCGGAAGCGCTGGAAGAATATTTCTGGCAGTCGCAGGCCGGGACGGAATACATTTGGCCGGGAGGCCTAAAAGAATACGAGCTGAGTGAGCAGCAGTACCAGGAATACCTGGACTACCAGCGGGTGGTGCGGCAGCGGCCGGAGCAAATTTACGTGGCCAAGAACAACAATTTTCTGCTGCGGTATCGCTCGGTGCGGGCGCGCAACCCGCATTTCCGGGCGGTGATCCTCTTCCGGGCGCCGCTTTATCAAGCCGCTTCGCTCCGGGAAAAGCACCGGCAATACGTGGAACTCCAGACCCAAGACCCTTTTGTGGAAACCTACATGAGCTGGTTGGGCCACTATGAGTTTGGGCGGCAGCAGCGGCCTTTCCTTTTTTCCTCCACGCCGGAACCGGTGCAAGCCGTGCTGGATGCGGGGGAGCGGGACGAGCTGGATTACTGGCTGGCTGTATGGATCGCGGTATATGGCTTTGCCGCGGAGCTAGAGCACGAGCAGACTTACTTCGTAGCTTATGAGGATTTTTGTGCCCGGCCGGAGGCGGTTTTGGGGGCTGTGCTGACCGGATGGCCGGGCGCTGAAGGGGGAGCGGCGGTAAGCCCCCATCAAAACAATCGCGCCGTGGCGGAACGGCCCTCATCAGCCTTGCTGGAACGGGCGGAAGAGATCTACGAAAAACTACGGGAAAAACAGATCAGCGGCTTGTAATGCCGCGCTAGGGCGGCGATTTAAGCTTTCTGCGGTGAGACACCCCAGGGAGCTAATGCAAAAAAACCCCCGCTGGAGGGCGGGGAATTATAGGTGGCGCCTATCGGGCTCGAACCGATGACCTCCCCGCAATTCTGCGGGGCGCTCCCCGCAATTCTGCGGGGCAGGCTAGCCAAGGGAGCTAATGCCAAAAAAAACCCGCTCGGGGCGGGGGATTATGGG
>CAJXMS010000367.1 GCA_913056475.1 uncultured Bacteroidota bacterium | reverse complement strand
TGGTCGAAGATGGCAGTCTGGCGGATGACCAAAACCGGCGCGATTTTACCATCAATGCCCTGGCGCTCTGTCTTAACGAGGCGCATTACGGGGCTTTGCTTGATCCCTTTGGCGGCTTACACGACCTTAATGCGGGGCTGCTACAAACACCGCTGGCACCGGCAGCCACCTTCTCAGAAGACCCCCTGCGTATGCTTCGAGGCATCCGCTTCGCCGCCCAGTTAGGTTTTCAACTTAGCGAAGAATGCCTGGTGGCTATGAAAGAACAACACGAGCGGCTGGAGATCATAAGTAAGGAGCGGATAAGCGAGGAACTTCATAAGATCATGCGCTGCGGCAAACCTTCCGGAGGGCTGGTACTGCTCCAGGAGACCGGTCTCCTCCCGCATTTTCTGCCGGAAGTAAGTGCCCTGGGAGGGGTAGAAGAAAAGCAGGGCCAGCGGCACAAAGAAAACTTTTATCATACCGCCCAAGTGGTAGATAATGTAGCGGCCCGGAGCGAAGCGCTCTGGCTACGCTATGCGGCTCTTTTCCACGACATTGGGAAGCCGGTAACCAAGAAATTTGTCCGGGGTACCGGCTGGACCTTCCACCATCATGAATACGTGGGGGCCAAGATGCTTAAGCGGATATTCAAACGGCTACGCTGGCCGCTGGGGGAACCCTACCGGTACGTGAAAAAAATGGTCCAGCTCAGCAGCCGGCCCCAGGCCGTGGCTGATGAACAAGCCACCGAAAGCGCGGCCCGCCGCCTGCTCTTTGAAGCGGGCGAAGATATAGACGACCTCATGATCCTGGCCGAATCGGATATTACTACGGCCAATGCCCGCAAAAAGCAAGGTTTCCTGGACAATTTCCAGTGGGTACGGAAGCGCCTGGCAGAAGTAGAAGAAAAGGACCATTTGCGCAATTTCCAACCACCGCTTACGGGGCAGGAAGTTATGGCCCTTTTTGACCTTAAACCCGGGCCGGCCATTGGCGAAATCAAGAATGCGGTAAAAGACGCTATTCTCGAAGGCGAGATTGAAAATGATAAAGAAGCCGCCAAGGCCTATGCCCAGAAAATAGCCCGGGAAAAAGGAATTACCTCCTAAGGGACCTCCCCCTGCGGCAGCGAAGAACTGGTGGGCTTACTTTGGGGACAAAGCTTGCTGCATTTCCCGATGTAAAGAGGCCGCTGCCGCCTTTGCCGCCGAGGCAAAATCTCCCCCCGAGGAGGCAAAGAGAATACTGCGGGAGGCATTGATCAGCAATTCAGGCCCCTCACTCCCCCAGCCGTGGTGAAGCACCTGAGCCACCGAGCCGCCCTGGGCCCCTACCCCTGGTACCAGCAGGAAATGATCAGGCGCAGTGGCCCGCACCTTGCGTAAAAAATCGGGGCGGGTGGCCCCCACCACAAACATGAGATTGCCGGCATGGCCCCATTCCTGGGCACGCGCCAAAACGCGCTGATAAAGCGCCTCGCCCGGCGCCCCCTCAGACATGCTTAGCGGTAAAAGCTGAAAGTCTTCGGCGCCCGGATTGGAGGTAAGGGCCAGTACCACCCCCCATTTACCCGGCCGCTCCAGGAAGGGGATAACCGAATCGCCCCCCATGTAGGGAGCAATGGTAAGTGCATCAAAGCCCATGCGATCAAAAAAAGCCTGGGCATACTGCTGAGCCGTGTTGCCGATATCCCCCCGTTTGGCATCGGCGATGGTAAAGTGCTGGGGATAATTCTGATGAAGATAGTCCGCTACCCTTTCCAGGCTCTGCACTCCTTTGGCCCCCTGGGCCTCGAAAAAGGCCAGGTTGGGTTTATAGGCCACGGCGTGCTCGTGGGTGGCATCGATAATAGCGCGGCAAAACTGAAAGATGGGGTCTTGGGTTTGCCGCAAAGCCTTTGGCAAACGCTCCCAGTGGGGGTCAAGGCCTACGCAAAGAACCGATTGTTTCTCGGCGATGTGTTTTTCAAGGGCTTCTCTTTCCATGCTTAGGTTTCACTACCCTCCTGCAGTCTTTCGGCGTTTTCCGCCAGGATAAGCTGGTCCAGGAAAGATTGTATTTCACCGTTCATCACGTCGCTTAGGTTGTGTACG
>CAJXMS010000366.1 GCA_913056475.1 uncultured Bacteroidota bacterium | reverse complement strand
CGACTGACGCAATTTAAGGGAGTGGGCATCTTTATCACATTTTATAACACGAGCAATATTACTTTTGTAGAATCTCTACCTCTACGTCATGCTCCAGCCGCCACCAACCATTCCGCCATTCCAGGGCGTCGTAAGTAAAGTTGGGACCGTACCGGCGGTACATCCCTTTCAGCTTGGGCGAAGGGGGCGCCAGGTGATCCATGATCACTTTCCCCTCTTTATCGTTCCAGTGCAGGGTGGCGGAACGCTTCCCACTGTAGCGGAATATAAGGCGCTGCGGGGGCTGTTGGAGCACCCGGTTTTGCAACTTCTCTACCCGGAATAGGGGCGCACCAAAGCTTACATCGCCTTGCGCATCCAGCTTCAGCACCTCCACGATTTTGCGGTTTTCCGGCTTCCCGGGGGCGAAACCCAAGAGGGTGTAGCGGCCATCTTGAGGGCCCTCGGGCAGTATTTTATAGTAAAGAGCGCCCGGCCATTGTTCCGGACCATAAGCGCGGGTAAGGGGACGGCGCAGGGAGGCCAGGGCGTCTTGCAAGTGCGTGATGCGTACCGTGTCTTCCCGGGCCACCACCACCATGCCGTAGCGTTTAAGGGTGTAAGCACTATCGGGCATCTGCCAGGTAAAGAGGCGGAAGTCCCCTTTTGGTCCTTTCAGTTTGAGCATATTCTCCACCGACTCCAGGGGAGCCGCGTAGCCCTCCGGATGCCGCATAAGGCTGTCGAGGGTCGTTTCAAAACCCTGCAAGGCCACCTTGCGGTCGGCATAGGCCCGTTCCTGCAGCATTTTCCGTCCCAGCTGCGCCAGGCGCTCTTCTACGGCGGGCAGATTTTGGGCCCGGGGGGCCAAAGGAGAGAGGAGCCCGGCGAGGACGAGCCATTTTTTAAGCATAAGCGGGCAGCGCATAAAAGAGATGCTCCAATGATGAGGGAAGAACGCGCCCAGCCCTGAATTTATTCATTGTGGAGAAACTTTTTCTTCTCCATGAGCTGTTCCTCGGATTCTTCGTGCTCTTCATCGGGCACGCAGCAGTCTACGGGGCACACCTCTGCACATTGCGGTTCCTCGTGGAAACCGATGCATTCGGTGCACTTATCGGTAACGATGTAAAACACGTCGTAATCGACCGGTTCCTGGGGCTCGTCGGCATCTACCTCGCCGGTTACTTCTGCCTGCACGGTACCGCTTAATTCGGTACCTTCGGAGAAGCGCCATTCCTCGGCCCCTTCGTATATTGCATTATTGGGGCATTCGGGTTCACAGGCCCCACAGTTGATGCATTCGTCCGTTATCTTTATTGCCATGATTTGCTGCTTATTTTTGTTGCCTCAAATTTACGAATAAAGCCAGGGTATGTTCAAAATGGAAGCGCGGATTGCCGCGCTGGAAAAATGGGGGCGCTTCATGGCCCAGTCATACACGGGAACGCCAGACCCCGAGCTGGCCAAAATCCACGAGCACTTTGACCAGCCCTGGCAGCAAGCTTTGCGAGAAGCGGAGCTGTACAATCCCTGGTTTACCCAAGACCACCTCCGCCACGCCCTGGAAACCTGGGGGGCTACCCTTACCCGGCCGCAGTTGGCGTCCTGGGTAGCCCAATACCCAGCACTGCAAAAAGCGGAACAAAACCCCCAAACGGTGGCCATCATCATGGCAGGCAATGTGCCCCTGGTGGGTATGCATGATCTGCTCGCTACGCTGGTAAGCCCCCACCATGCTTTAATCAAGCCCTCCAGCGATGATGAACGGCTATGGCCGGTGTTGCTGCAGGTGCTGGTGGCCCTGGAGCCTCAATTTGCGCCGGAAATACGTTTGGCCGAAGGCCAAATAAGAAAATTCGATGCCGTACTGGCCACCGGCAGCAATAATTCCGCCCGCTACTTTCACTACTACTTCGGGAAGTACCCCCACATCATTCGGCGCAATCGCAGCTCCGTGGCGCTTCTCGACGGCCAGGAAAGCCCGGAAGAGCTCAAAGCCCTGGGGGAAGACGTGTTTCGCTATTTTGGCCTGGGCTGCCGCAATGTATCTAAGGTGTACCTGCCCGAAGGTTTTGACTGGGACCGCCTCTTTGGTGCCT
>CAJXMS010000365.1 GCA_913056475.1 uncultured Bacteroidota bacterium | reverse complement strand
CGAACACAGTAAGTTGGAAATACCCTTTTCCAAAAATAATTACGTAAAAATAAAGTCCTTCATCCACTCCCTGGCGCCCAAAGGCACCACTCCCCTGGCCTACTCGCTGAAAGAAGCCGCGGAAGACTTCCCCCCATGCAAGAATTGCCGTAACGTGATCCTGCTGATCACCGACGGCATAGAGGCCTGCGAAGGAGATCCCTGCGATGCAGCCCTGGCCTTGCAAAAGGAAGGGATCGCCCTGCGCCCTTTCGTGCTGGGCCTCAATGTTTCTGACAGCGTCAACAATCGCCTGGATTGCATCGGGGAGTACTACGATATTCAGGAACCGGGTAATTTTGGCCGTACTTTACAGGTGGTGATCCGCCATATTCTAGACCCTACTACCGTGCAGATAAACCTACTGGACCAACGAGGGCTGCCCAGGGAAACCAATGTGGCTATGAGTTTTTACAATGCCCTAACCGGTGAAGTAGAGCGCCAAATGGTGCATACGCTCAACCACAAAGGGAACCCGGACACCATTTACCTGGACCCTTTGATCCGGTATAACCTCACCGTGCACAGTAAGCCGGAGAAGAAGAGAAAGGATATTAAGCTGAGCCCGGGGATACACAACATTGTAGGCGTAGACCTGCCGCGCGGATTTCTGCGCTTTAAAAGCTCCGGCCTTAGCAAGTATCCAGACCTGAAGGCGCTCATCTACCGCTCGGATGAATCCGCCATTCTGAATCAGCAGGATCCGCAAGAAAAAGTGCGCTATCGTAGTGGCCCCTATCAAATTAAAGTACTAACCGTCCCGCCCATCCATATCCCCCGGGTAGAGATCCGGCCCGGGGAAACCACGGAAGTGACCATACCACCGCCCGGTACGGTCAACTTTGTGAGTGGGGTCCCCGGATTTGGCAGTATTCTACAACGGCGACCAAACGGCCCCAGTGAGTGGGTCACGGAATTAGAAACGCGTAAATCGCGGCAATCTATTACCCTGCAACCTGGCAAATACACTGTCATATTTCGTCCACGTACCGCTGGTAGCAGCCGCTTTAGCGTGGTGCGTCAATTTGAGATCAAACCCGGTAGCAATACCACCATCAACCTGAAATAAGCATATCCCATGGCAAAGCAATTCACCAATTCCGGCGATAAGGATACCCGCTCTGGCTTTGGCGCCGGTCTTCTGGAACTGGGCCGCACCAATCCCCGCGTTATAGGCCTTTGTGCCGACCTTACGGGGTCCCTGAAAATGAATGATTTTAAGGAGGCCTATCCCGATCGCTTTTACCAGGTAGGGATAGCGGAAGCCAATATGATGGGCATAGCCGCGGGCCTCACCATCGGGGGCCAAATCCCTTTCACCGGTACTTTTGCCAATTTTGCTACCGGCCGGGTATACGATCAGGTCCGGCAGTCCATCGCCTACTCCGGCAAAAACGTAAAAATTTGCGCCAGCCATGCCGGCCTCACCCTGGGAGAGGATGGCGCCACCCACCAAATCCTGGAAGATATAGGCCTGATGAAAATGCTGCCGGGCATGACGGTGATCAACCCCTGCGATTACAATCAAACCAAAGCCGCTACCCTAGCCATAGCCGAGCACGAAGGGCCGGTTTATCTACGTTTTGGCCGCCCCAAGGTAGCCAACTTTATGCCTGATAACCAGCCCTTTGAAATTGGGAAAGCCCTCCTCCTCCGGGAAGGTAAGGATGTAACCCTGGCGGCCACGGGGCACTTGGTATGGAGCGCCCTGGAAGCAGCGGAAACTCTTGCCCAGGAGGGCATAGAAGCGGAAGTCCTGAACTTTCATACCATTAAACCCCTCGATGAAGAAGCGCTGCTGCGCTCCGTAGCTAAGACAGGCGCCCTGGTTTCGGCCGAGGAGCACCAGATAGCCGGAGGGCTGGGCGAAAGCCTGGCCGCTACGCTGGTACGGCGCCAGCCTACCCCCCAGGAGTTTGTGGGCGTAAACGATAGCTTTGGGGAAAGCGGCAAACCACTGGAACTGCTCAAAAAGTACGGCCTGGACGCGGATCATCTCCTCCAGGCCGCCCGGCGAGCAATGTCTCGTAAGGCCTAAACAGTAGTATTTAT
>CAJXMS010000364.1 GCA_913056475.1 uncultured Bacteroidota bacterium | reverse complement strand
ATGGAAAAGCTGCGCAGGGCATCGTGTACGCTGAGGGTTCCGGTGGCACTGTCCTTACGTCCGGTAAAGGGCAAATAATCCGGCCCGCGCTGGCAGGGGCTGTTGATATTGACACGGCAAACCTGATTGACCAGGTTATCCACCGCGTAGGCTATCGTAGCGGGTTGTGTGCTGAAAAGGGAGGCTTGCTGGCCGTAATCGCTCTGAGCGATGCTGTCCATCACTTCTTCCAGGTCGTCATAGGCAATAACGGGGATGAGCGGGCCAAACTGCTCCTCCTGGTACACGCGCATTTCCGTGGTTACCGGGTAGAGAACCGCCGGGAAAAAGCAGGTATCGTTGAGCCTTCCGGCGCGCTGGTTGACCACGCGTGCGCCCTGAGCCTCCGCATCCTCCACCAGCTCTTGCATGGCTTCTACTTTGCCTCTTTCGGGCAGCGGGGTAAGGGGGGTATTGTCCATAGGGTGGCCCAGTTCCAGGGCGTCTACGGCGCGGGTAAATTTTTCCAGAAACGCATCGGCCACGGAGCGGTGCACGAAGATCACCTTCAGGGCAGTACAGCGCTGGCCATTATAGCTCAGGGCGCCGTTTACACATTGCTTTACGCTGAGGTCCAGATCGGCATCCTCAAATATGATGGCCGGATTATTGGCCTCCAGGGAGAGGATTTGGCGCAGGCGGTTGGGCTTAGGGTGCTGTTCGATCAGTTTATTGGAGCTTTTGGAATTGCCTATCAAAGCCAGCACATCCACATCTACCGAGCTCATGATATGGGAAGCCAGGGTGCGGCCCCGGCCAAAGATGATATTGACCACCCCTGCCGGGAAGCATTCCTGAAAAGCCTTTACCAGCGGCGTGAGGAGCAGTACTCCGTACTTCGCCGGTTTAAAGATCACCGCATTGCCCATAAGTAAGGCGGGGACCAGGAGGCAGAAGGTTTCGTTAAGGGGATAGTTATAGGGCCCCAGGCAAAGGACCACGCCCAGCGGTCCCCGCCGGGTTTGGGAGATGATGCCGTCCTTAGCGCTCACGTGCGAACCTTCCTGGTGCATCCGTTTGTACTCGGCCAGGGTATCTTCCATGTACTGGGCCGTCCGGTCAAATTCCTTGTAGGCCGTCTGCCGGTTTTTGGCTATTTCCCACATCAGCATAGTGCTCACCTCTTCGCGCAGGGCCTTAAAGCGCGCCAGAAATTTTTCCATGGCCTCCAGGCGGGTTTCCGCACTAGCGGTGGGCCACTCGCCTCGTCCCGCGGCGTAGGCCTGGCGGGCGGCGTCCAGGGCTTCCTGGCCCTTGTCAGCAGATAGCAGGGGAGAACGTCCCAGGTAAATTTTCTCTACCGTGCCGTCCTCTTGGACCGTTCCCATGGGGGCGTAAACTTCTTCAAACGCGCCATCCCATTTTTCCAGGCGGCCATTGATGAGGTAATGTTCCCAGTTTACGGGCTGGGGCGCATCGTATTGTTTGAGTTTTTGTACAGGCATAGTTCCTTATTTTGATCGGTTTACAAGCAGATCATTCTTGGTGTTTAATGTACACTAAGTAAAGAAGGCACCAAAAAGTTTGCGCTGGCCCCCTTCCCTTCTCCTGTTTTGGGCCTGGCGGCCAAATGTATATCAAGGTAATGGTGAGATATTAGTGCCCCTGGAGCGGCACTGCCTTACCATATCCCGTTAGTGTAACAACGGTACCCAGCATTGGGAAGCGACTTCGAATGCGCTCAGGCTTCGACTCCGCTCAGCCCAGTCAAGCGTCGTTTTCATTACAAAGGTTTAGAAAAGCCCCACCCGTCTGGTGCCCTGAGCGGAGTCGAAGGGCTTTATGATCAATGGTTTAAGTGTTCAAAAATGACCAAAATTTACATACTTCCAAAAGGTTGACCAAAATTTAAGTGGTTAACGACAAAAAGGAGGGAAATACGCCCCGGGACTTGCGGGATGGGTTGCAGTACTTTTTTGGGCTGCAGCAAAAAAGTATGAAATGCTTAGGTCGACTATCTAGGTAGGGATTACGAAGAGCTTATTAGTGCCGCGGAAAGAACTTTTTTGTTTGATTATCAAATTTCGGAATTATAGTAGTTTAGGAATTTTTTTATACGTGAGG
>CAJXMS010000363.1 GCA_913056475.1 uncultured Bacteroidota bacterium | reverse complement strand
CGAGGGCCGCGCTGCTACAAACTCGGAGCTGCCAAACATAAAGGGTCGAATATAAAGGGACGACTCGAGGTCATCCGGCACCCAGCCGCGGTCCAGGTCTATCAATGCCTTTACGCCGGCTACAAAATCATCTACCGGGTATTCCGGCATAAACATCCGCCGGGCGGAGTTATTGAGCCGCTCCGCGTTCTTTTCCAGGCGAAAAATACCCACCTTACCATCTTCGCGGTGGTAGGCTTTCTGCCCCTCAAAAATGGCCTGTCCGTAGTGCAGCGTATGCATGGCGGGGGTAAAAGTGAAAGGGCCATAAGGCTTTATTTCGGCCTCTTCCCAGGCACCATCCCGGTAGTGGCAAATCAGCATGTGGTCACTGAATTGAGTACCAAATACCAGGTTGTTAAAATCGGCCTGGGGCAATCGCGATTCATCAATTTTTGTAATCTTCATGAAAATAAAGGGTTTAAGGAAGTCCAGCCCAGCAAGTGCTCCCCCGAAAAAAGGGGCGGCCACCGTCATTGCTGCTTCATGCGCTTGAGAAGCTGGCCTAAGGAAATGGTTTTGAACGTTTGTATCTTTGCCGCTATTAACAAACCAATTTTTATGAAAAAGATCGCGCTCTTCTCCGCCCTCATCCTGGGCGTAATCGCCTGCAAAAATAACACAAACCAGCCAGAAGGAGACGGGTCGGCATCCCCGGATACCTTAGCTACTAAGGCTCAAATGGATGCTCCGCCCACGCACTACTACGGCGACACCATTACAGCCGAAGGCGCCGTAGAAGCCCAAAGACTTAGCGAGCTTATGGGCCAAAAAGACAGCCTCCAGGTAAAAGTGGCGGGCACCATTAATTCCTCCTGCTCCAAGAAAGGCTGCTGGATGAAAATGGACCTCGGCAAAGGCCAGGAAATGCGCATCAGCTTTAAAGACTACGGCTTCTTCGTACCCAAAAATCTCAATGGAGAAAAGGCCATTGTGGATGGGTATGCGCACATCGATACCCTGGACGTCCCCTACCTCCGCCACCTGGCCGAAGATGCCGGTAAGTCCAAAGAAGAGATCGAGGCTATCAACGAGCCCGAAATAAGCCTCAATTACGTAGCCCACGGCGTAATCCTCAAAGGCTAAGCCCCTATGAAGCGTTACCTCCTTATAGGATGCCTCGCCGGGGCATCCTTTTTTTTCGGCTGCCAGCAAAATGCCGGTGAAGAAACTTCCCGGAGTACCGCCAGGGAAAAAGAAAAGACCGCCAAAGAGCTGGAAATGTACCAGCCTAGCGAATTGGCCCAGCTTATGCGGCGCATGTACGAAGAAAACCTGGCCCTCAGAGATACCCTCCTGGCCGGCAAGTTGCCCGCCACCTTTCCGAAAAACTTCCAGCGCATTCACAGCGCCCCGTCCACCAGTGGGGAGCACGAGGAGGCCACTTTTAAAGCCCTGGCTCAGCGATATACCCGCCACTACGATAGCTTGAAAAAGGCCCCCAACCCCCGCGCTGCCAAGGCGGCTTACAACGGCATGGTCCAAACCTGCGCCGCCTGCCACCAAAACTATTGCCGCGGCCCCCTGGGCAAGATCAAACGCATGCGCATCAGCGCCGCAGAGTTATGAGCAAGCCACTGGCCTGCTACACCACCGCCGATGGCAGTCCTACGCTCTACCTGGCCCCACTGGACCAGCACTATCACTCCATTCACGGCGCCCAGCAAGAGTCGGAGCACGTGTTCCTGCGTACCGGCCTACGGTCCCTTCCGGCCCAGTCGCGAATCGATCTCTTGGAGGTGGGCTTCGGGACGGGTCTTAATGCGCTCCTTACCGCCCAATACGCCCTGCGGCAGAAGCAGGTCATTCACTACACCGCCCTGGAGAAATACCCCCTGACCCCCGCCACCTGGGAAGCCTTATCCTATCCCCAGGCCGCTCCCGCCACCTGGCTGCCAGCCCTGCACCAGGCGCCCTGGTCGGAAAACTATGCGCTCCACCCCTTTTTCCAGCTCCATAAACAGAACGGCGACCTCCTGACCACCCCCTTTGCCCCAGCCCTATTTGACCTGATTTATTTTGATGCCTTCGCCCCCGAGGCCCAGCCAGAACTCTGGACCGAAGA
>CAJXMS010000362.1 GCA_913056475.1 uncultured Bacteroidota bacterium | reverse complement strand
CTTTACGGCCAGGCGAAAGAGGGCTTTGCGGATGTCTTCCCCGGGCGCCGTATACACGCGCCAGCGGGTCTGGGCCTCGTTTTGGGCCTCCACCTCCTCGATGGCGTCAATTTTGCGCAGTTGGCTGGCGCTGAGGGCATCGGAAAATTCTACCGAAAAGGATTGTTTGCCCTGCAGGGCTTGCAGTTCTTTCACCGGGCGGTCGGCCACAATTTGGCCTTTATTGATGATGATCACCCGGTCGCAGACCAACTCCACTTCCTGCATGATGTGGGTGCTCAGCATTACCGTCTTGGCCTGGCCTTCCTGGCGGATCAGCTCCCGGATCTCCACGATCTGGTTGGGGTCCAGGCCGGTGGTGGGCTCGTCCAGGATCAGTACTTCCGGGTCGTGCAGCAAGGCGGCCGCCAGGCCCACCCGCTGCCGGTAGCCTTTGGACAGCTGCCCCAGCTTTTTGTGCTGTTCTGGGCTTAAACCTACCTTTTGGATCATGCTAGGAATGGCCGCCTTGCCGGTGCCGTGAATACCAGCCATAAAGCGGAGGTATTCCTGTACGTACATTTCCAGGTACAGGGGGTTGTTTTCCGGCAGGTAGCCCACCCGGCGGCGTACTTCCAGGGCCTCTTCGGCCAGGTCCAGCCCGTCTACCCGGGCGTGGCCCGCGGTAGGGGGGATATAGCCGCTCAGGATCTTCATCATGGTGGACTGCCCCGCGCCGTTGGGGCCCAGAAAGCCCACGATCTCCCCGCGCCCTATGTGGAAACTGACCTGGTCCAGGGCGCGCTGCTCCCCGTAATGTTTGCTTACTTCCTGTACTTCTATGGACATGCTGCTGCTTTCTGCGGCGAATTTAATTGTTTTGCACCAAGGTAGAAGCGCCCTCCGCGCCCGCCTTAAAAGCACTTTTAATGCAAGGCATTGTAAGCAAATCCACCGGGAGTTGGTACACCGTCCGCACGGACCAGGGCGTTTTGGCCTGCCGCATCCGGGGCAAGCTGCGCCTCAGGGGGCTCAAAAGCACCAACCCCGTAGCCGTGGGCGATGCCGTGGAGCTGGAACGGGAAGGCGCCCGGGAAGGCGTGATCACCGGCCTGCTGCCGCGGCGCAATTATATCCTCCGCAAGTCGGTCAATCTCGCCAAGCAGGTGCAGATCCTGGCGGCCAATGTAGACCAGGCCCTGCTTATGGCCACCCTGGCGGCGCCCCCCACTTTTCAGCGCTTTATCGATCGCTTTGCGGTAACGGCAGAAGCCTACGAAGTGCCCTTCTGCCTGGTGTTCAATAAGCTGGACCTCTACACCGAAGCCCAGTTGGAAGAAATGGAATTTCTCACCTACCTCTACGAAGACGCCGGCTACCCCGTGCTGCACACCTCGGTGGCCGATCAAGTAGGGCTGGATTTGGTACAGCGCCAGCTCGCCGGAAAGCGCAGCCTCATCAGCGGCCACTCCGGGGTGGGCAAGTCTTCCCTGATCAATGCCCTGGCGCCGGAGTTGCAGCTCAAAACCACCCCGCTCAGCGATGCCCACCAGCAGGGCCAGCACACCACCACCTTTGCCGAGCTGCACGAGCTGCCCTTTGGCGGGCAAATCATCGACACCCCCGGCATTAAAGGCTTTGGCCTGGTGGATATGGACAAGCAAGAGCTGGGCGACTACTTTCCCGAGATCCTGGCCCGCAAGAAAGACTGCAAGTTTAACGACTGCCTCCACCGCGAAGAGCCCGGCTGCGCCGTTAAAGCCGCCGTAGAGGCCGCCGAGCTGGCCTACCCCCGCTACGAGAGTTATCTCTCCTTCCTGGACGGCACCGATACCGACGAAACCTACCGAACCGATATTCACGCATGAGAGCTCTCCTACAGCGCGTTAGCCAGGCCCAGGTAAGCACTGCGGAAGGAGTGGCCGGGCGCATCGGAGCCGGCCTGGTGGTCTTCCTGGGCGTAGAAGAAGCCGATGGCCCGGCCGATATGGACTGGCTGGAACGCAAGATCCTTCAGCTCCGGATATTTAACGACGCCGCCGGCGTAATGAACCACAGCCTGGAAGACGTACAGGGCGGCCTGCTCCTGGTGAGCCAGTTTACCCTCCACGCCAATGCCAAAAAGGGCAACCGCCCCAGCTACAATCG
>CAJXMS010000361.1 GCA_913056475.1 uncultured Bacteroidota bacterium | reverse complement strand
ACCCCGCCCAGCCCGATCATACCGAAAAGGATATAATTTTTGACCTGATGGACGTGCCTGAACAAACCTACATCAAACTCACCGAATCAAAAGCGATGACCCCGGCGGCCTCGGTCAGTGGACTCTATTTCGCCCATCCTAAATCGACCTACTTTAACGTGGGCGACCTGAAAAAGGACCAGGTGGAAGATTACGCCCAGCGGCGTGGCATCACCCGGAAAGAAGCCGAAAAATGGCTGCGCCCCAACCTTAACTACGAAACCTAAAATCCCCGCTTCAAACTTTAAACAAGGCTCCCCTAAAGGGGGCCGACTTCTATTAATACCCTGAAATTAAAATTTTTAGATGAAAGTAACCGAGCACCTCGAAAAAGCCAAAGACACTATTTTTTCCTTTGAAATCCTGCCCCCCCTTAAAGGGCAGAATATCAATAACATCTTTGGCGCCATAGATCAGCTCCTGGAGTTTGATCCCCCCTTCGTCAATGTTACTTACCACCGGGAAGAGGTGGTGTACAATAAGTTGGACAACGGCCTGCTCGAGCAAAAAGTGGTCAAAAAACGGCCCGGTACCGTGGGTATTTGTGCGGCCATCCAGAGTAAGTACAAAATTGACGCGGTGCCGCACATCCTCTGTGGGGGCTTTACCAAAGAAGACACCGAAAATGTCCTGATCGACTTAAACTTCCTGAGCATCGATAATGTGCTGGCCCTCCGCGGCGATAGCATGAAAAACCAAACTTCCTTCGTACCGGAGCCCGATGGGCATCGCTTTGCCAGTGAGCTCATTGCTCAGATTAAGGGTATGAACAAGGGCGTTTACTTGGATAAGGACCTAAAAAACAAAACAAAGACGGATTTCTGCGTCGGCGGCGCGGCCTATCCCGAAAAGCACTTTGAGGCGCCCAATCTCAATACTGACATCCAGCGGGCCAAGGAAAAAGTAGAGGCCGGGGCAGAATATCTTACCACCCAGCTTTTCTTTGACAACGAGAAGTTTTTCCACTTTGTAGACCAGTGCCGTAAGGCCGGCATTACCGTGCCCATTATCCCGGGCATTAAGCCTATCGCTACCAAGCGGCACCTCTCCATCCTGCCCACCATCTTCCACTGCGACCTGCCCGATGACCTCATCAAAGCCGTGGCCGATTGCAAGGACAATAAGCAAGTTCGCCAGGTAGGCATTGAGTGGGGCATCGAACAGTGTAAAGAGCTCAAAAAAGCGGGCGTACCGGCCATCCATTACTACAGCATGGGCAAAGTAGATAATGTTGAGAAAATAGCCCGTGAGGTATTCTAAGCAGCTGCACGTCTAATCCGCTTTATTCACGGGGCGGCTGCGCAAGAAGCGGCAAGCGTCTCAAAGGGCCGGCGGCTTGTTACTTAGTTCGTAAGCGTCTTTGCTCTCAATAGATTAGACCAGCAAGGCTTTCGGAACTGTGCGCTGCCGTTTCCTTTTTACACCACCTCCCGTCCTTAGGCCGGGGGGCAAAATATGGAGGCCCGGCACCTTGCGCGCAGCGACTTCATGGCCGGGGCCGCCTTTTTTAAACTTCATACCGGCAGGTAAAAACGAGCGGAAAGGACACAGTAGCTCATTCCTGCATTTCCCGGAGCAGCTCCTCTACCGCCCGTTTAAGTTGGGGGTCTTCCCGGCGCGCGCGGGTGGCCGGAGGGTTTGTTACCTCGATATCGGGCACAGCAGGACCTAGCTCCATGTTTTTCCCCGTTTTCTTGACGTACCAGGCCCGGAAAGGCAGGCGTAGGAAGGAACCGTCCAATAGGGAGGTACCACCGGTAGAGATCACCGCCCCGAAGGTGGGCTGCCCCACCAGCGTACCAAGGTCCAGGGTTTTGTAAGCGTGGGAGAATATCTCCGCATTGGAATAGCTGCTCTCGTTGCACAAGGCAATGGAATGACGGGTCCATGAAGCCAGGGGCAAACGCTCGCTGTAGGGGTAGTAACGCTCAAACTGCTGGTGGTTTTGCTGGAGATTGTCCGTGGCCCCTCGCGGGATGGTATAGGCATGTTGGCGCACACTCAGCACGGCCAGCAGGTAATCCGTGGTCCAGCCGCCCCCGTTAAAGCGCACGTCGATCACGATCCCTTCTTTGCCGTGGCCGCTGGCCATCAGCTCCC
>CAJXMS010000360.1 GCA_913056475.1 uncultured Bacteroidota bacterium | reverse complement strand
CAACACCAGCAGAGACCAAATGATAATCCCCGAATACGAGCGCAACGTGCAGCGCATGGTGGATTATCTCCTCACCATAGAAGACCGCGAAAAGCGCAACAAACAGGCACGTAACCTCATAGAAATCATCGGGAACCTTAACCCCAATAAGGTAAAAGAGAACCAAGACTTCAGGCATAAGCTTTGGGACCATCTCTATATCATGAGCGACTTTAAGCTGGAGGTGGACAGTCCCTTTCCCCCGCCCAAACCAGAAAGCTTGCTGGAAAAACCCGAAGAGATCCCCTATCCTGAAACCAGCCGTAAGTACCGCCATTATGGTAATATCCTGAAAAATATGGTGAAGTACCTGGCCAGCCTGCCCGCCGGGGAGGAAAAAGACGCGCTGAAAGCGGCCGTGGCCAACCAAATGAAAAAGACCTACTTGCTGTGGAATAAGGACCACGTGGAAGATGAAGTGATCCTCAAGGAAATGAAAGCCCTGGCCGAGGGCCAGCTGGATCTGGAAGATGTGAGCCTGGCCGATAAAAAAGAACTGGTGAGCAAAAGCGAGCAAAACCAAAACGGCTTTAAGGGCAAAAAGAAGTTTAAAAAGCGGGGTAAAAAACGCTACAAAAAGAAATAAACGGTGGGTAGTTTTCAGATTAAGGGGGGCCAAAAACTCCGGGGCAGCATCATACCGCAAGGCGCTAAGAACGAGGCCCTGCAGGTGATCTGTGCCGTGCTTATAACCCCCGAGCCGGTAACCATCAGCAATATCCCCGACATCCGGGACGTAAACAAACTGATAGATCTGCTAGCTGGCCTGGGCGTAAAAGTGCAGCGCCGCAGCCCTGGTGAAGTCACCTTTCAGGCCGATAGCATTCAGCTAGACTACCTTAAAAGCCCCGAATTCAAAGAAAAGGCCAGTGCCCTACGGGGTAGTATTATGATCGTGGGCCCTTTATTGGCCCGTTTTGGCCAGGGCTATATCCCTAAACCAGGGGGAGACAAAATAGGCCGGCGCCGGCTGGACACTCATTTTCAAGGATTTCAGCAGCTGGGGGCTCGTTTTCGCTACGAAGAAGACGAAAGTTTTTACGGCGTGGAAGCTCAAAAACTTACCGGGGCCCAGATGCTCCTCGAGGAGGCGTCCGTATCGGGTACGTCCAACCTGGTGCTGGCCGCCGCGCGAGCTCACGGAACTACCCAGCTCTACAATGCAGCTTGCGAACCTTACGTGCAGCAACTCTGCCACATGCTTAACAGAATGGGGGCTCGGATAAAAGGCGTGGGTTCGAATCTCCTCACCATAGAGGGCGTAAGCGAGCTGGGCGGCACGGAGCACCGTGTACTGCCGGACATGATAGAGATAGGCTCCTGGATAGGGATGGCCGCGATGACGCGTTCAGAGATCACCATTAAAGAGGTAAGTCACCCCGACCTGGGAATGATCCCCGATACCTTTCGCCGGATGGGCATAGCCCTGGAAACCAAAGGAAATGACCTTCTGGTGCCTGCCCAGGAGCATTACGAGATCAGCACATTTATAGATGGTAGCATACTCACCATAGCAGATGCGCCCTGGCCGGGCTTTACCCCCGACCTGCTAAGCATAGCGCTGGTGGTGGCCACCCAGGCTCGGGGCAGTGTGCTCATCCACCAAAAAATGTTTGAGAGCCGTCTCTTCTTTGTAGACAAGCTCATAGACATGGGCGCGCAAATAATTCTTTGCGATCCACACCGGGCTACCGTTATTGGCATGGATCATGCAGCGCCTCTACGCGCTACCACTATGACCAGCCCCGACATTCGGGCGGGCATCTCCCTGCTCATAGCTGCCCTGAGCGCCGATGGCGTGAGCACCATTCACAACATTGAGCAGATAGACCGGGGCTACCAAAGCATAGATGAACGCCTCCGTAGGCTCGGGGCAAACATAGTTCGAACGCCTTAAATTATATTTGAACCACTATGAACTGGATTAAAAAACCCACCACCATCCTTCTGGTAGCCGCTCTTTCGCTGGCCGCACTGGCTTTTGCCGAGCGCATTACCGAAGAGTCCGAAAATCAAAATAACCCGGTCCAAGTAGGCGAGAAGGCGCCCGATATAGCGTTGAAAGCCCCCGAAGGTAAAATCCGTAAACTATCCGATCTGCGCGGT
>CAJXMS010000359.1 GCA_913056475.1 uncultured Bacteroidota bacterium | reverse complement strand
ACCCGATCTATGTTGCGCCATTCCGCTTTAAAATCCGGTATCAGGGTCTCCATGGTGGTTTCCGGGCTCATACGGCGCACCGCTTTGACGGTTTCTGCCCAGAGAATGGAGCCCCCATCCCGCAAGTCATCGCGGTCTACCGAAGTGATCACGCAATGTTTTACCTTCATAAGGCGTACGGAGCGGGCTCCCCGCTCGGGCTCATCCCAATCGATTTCATCGGGTTTTCCCGTGGCTACGGCACAAAAGCCACAACTCCGGGTACAGGTATTGCCCAAGATCATAAAGGTAGCGGTGCCGGCGCCCCAGCACTCGCCCATATTAGGACAATTACCGCTTTCGCATATGGTATGTAAGCCGTAATCTTTTACCAGTTTGCGAACGCGCTTGTAGTTCTCGCCCGTGGGCAATTTGACCCTAAGCCAGCGCGGTTTCCCGGTGCGGCGTTTTTGGCTTGGGTGTTTTAAAGATGGTTGTTCCTGCAGCGTAGTACTCATCGTCAATCAATCTATCTTTTTGGTACCATAATTAAAGCTAACGTAAAATTGGAAGAATAAGTTCCAATTAACATCTGTTCCGGGCTCTTCATGAAAGATAGGCACCTCCTTAAAGTAGTAATCCAGCATGATACCTCCTTCCAGCGCCGTGATTCGGTCGTCTCTTTTTTGGAAATCGAAGTTCATTCCGGTTTTGTAATAGACGCCCGGATGGAGCTTTAGTTGGTCAATGCCCACAAAAAAATTGGCTTCGCCCCGCACCCGGGCCGGAAAAGGCCCTCCCTGATAGCGCCTGGTGCGCAAGCGGAAGGTATTATCGGGACCAGTCTCTTCTACTACCAAGTGAATGGGCTTAAGCAGGCCGAGCGAAAGCCCGCCCGCGTTTACCCAGTTAATAGATATGGTACCCCGGTCCGTCTTATCAAACACGATCCGCTCCCAAAAATATCCCATCCGGGCCGTGAAGAAGGCATTCATGCGGCCCACCACGAAGCCGCGATAATTATTTATCTGATCGCTCTGGGTAGAAACTTCCTTGGGGTGCCTCAAGCGGGCCAGGTCCAGGGTAAAGCCTCTTAAATTGTAACCGTCTACATATTTGAAATAACGGCCGTTGAGGGCATAACCGCTGCTGGATAGGTTTAAGCCGCCACTGTAACCGTATTCGTATACCATACGCTTAAAGTCGGCACTGGTAGTAATTTGGCCGAAACTCATTTGGCCGCAGGCCAAAAGAAAAAGCGCTATGAAACAGGAGCGTGCTTTCATAAATAAACTAAGACTCCTCGACCAGGGCAGCGGGATCTACCTCTTCGTGAGAAACGTGGCGAATACACTGTCCATGACGTATCAGCAATAGCTGGGGCGATTCATGGCGTACTTGGTAGTGCTGAGCTATAGCCCGGGAAACCGCTCGGTGGCTGAGAATGTCTACAAAATAAACCGGCATTCCGGCCGGTAGTTCATCCCAATGCTGTTCCAGGCGGCGACGTGCCATGCTACTTACAAAGCAACGGGTGCTATGTTTATAAATAGCTATTCCGGGGCCTTCGCGGCTTTGCTGGTCTATATCTTCCAGTTGCTCCTCGCTGCTAAGAGAAAGCCATTTACTCATGCCCGCTCGGGCTGTTGTAAGGTTTCAGAACTGCTGTAAGCGGGGCACTTTTCAGCGCCTCCGCAGGCCTGCATCCCCAGGGCTAATACAGCCAAAGCGATGATAACTCCAATTTTTTTCATAGTTGCTCGTTACTTTTGGGAACTTTCGGCGGGGAAAGCCTAAAGGGCAAAGGTAGCTAAAAAGTAGCTTTTTCCCCGGCATATTTTATTAACCCCTTAACCTTAAAAAAAGTATTTATGGCCTTTAAGGTAGCCATGGAAGCGAGCTGGAAGTCCATCTTAGAAGGGGAATTTGAGCAGCCTTATTTTCATATCCTCCGTGACTTTTTGCAGCAGGAAAAGGGAAAGTACCGCCTATATCCCTCGGGCAAGCGCATTTTTGCCGCTTTTGACCTTTGTCCTTTTGAGCAAACCCGGGTGGTCATTTTAGGGCAAGACCCCTACCACGGACCCGGGCAGGCACACGGGCTTTCCTTTTACGTGCCCGCCGGGGTCTCTCCGCCCCCCTCGCTGCAAAATATTTTCAAGGAACTACGAGCCGATT
>CAJXMS010000358.1 GCA_913056475.1 uncultured Bacteroidota bacterium | reverse complement strand
GGAGCAGCTCCCACATCTCGGTGCCGTACAAAATATTATCCCCGAGGACCAGCGCTACGCTGTCGCGACCGATAAAATCCGCGCCCAGCACGAAGGCCTGCGCCAGGCCGTTGGGTTCTTCCTGGACGGTGTAGGTAAAAGAGCAACCGATGCGGCTGCCATCGCCCAGCAGCTTTTGGAAAAGGGGCATATCATGCGGCGTAGAGATGATCATGATCTCCCGGATACCGGCTTGCATAAGGGTGCTTAGCGGGTAGTAGATCATGGGCTTATCGTACACCGGCATGAGCTGCTTGCTCACCGCCAGGGTAAGCGGGTGTAAGCGGGTGCCGGAGCCACCGGCCAAAATAATGCCTTTCATAAGCAGTGCTTTAAGGGGAAGCCTACTCCCGCTGCGAAGAAGCTATGGCCTGGTCTGAGGCCCGCGTAGCGTCCGTATCCGGCGCTTGTTCTTCTTCGTAGATGGTGAGATAGGGCTTGGTAAAATTTTTACTGAACAAATGCCGTTCAAAGCTAAGCAATAAGGAAGGCAGCAGCAGCAAATTGGCCAGCATGGCCAGCACCAGGGTAATGCTTACCAAAATACCCAGCGCTACAATGCCGCCAAAACTAGAAGAGGTGAAAACCGAGAAGCCGGCAAACAGCACAATGGACGTGTAAAACATGCTCACCCCGGTTTCCCGCAGGCTGCGCAGCACCGCCTGGCCGATATTAAAACCCGTGTGCCGCAGTTCCTGGCGGTACTTGGCCAGGAAGTGGATGGTATCGTCTACCGAAATACCAAAAGCCACGCTAAAGACCAAAATGGTAGAAGGCTTAAGCGGTATGCCAAAATAACCCATAATGCCTGCGGTAAGCAGCAGAGGCAGCAAATTGGGCAGCAGCGACACGCCCACCATGGCAAAGGAGCGGAACAGAATGGCCATAATAAAGGCGATCACCACGATGGCCAGGGTAAGGCTGAGCAAGAGGTTTTTGATCAGGTAAGTGGTCCCCTTCTGGAAGACGATCCACGCGCCGGTCA
The DNA here is from genome assembly GCA_913056475.1 of uncultured Bacteroidota bacterium. Taxonomy (GTDB): domain Bacteria; phylum Bacteroidota; class Bacteroidia; order Flavobacteriales; family Schleiferiaceae; genus CAJXMS01. Next base: position 1,141 of record CAJXMS010000358.1, on the reverse strand, counting down.
CGGTGGTATCGTAGCGCTCCTCGGGGAAAATATTTTGTAAGTCAGTACGAAGGCTGTCCTTCAGGGCATGGCTCTCGTGGCGGCCCAGGTCATGCACCTGCAGCGTTACCCGCGCGTAGCGGCCGCTGCTGTCTACCAGCGAACTAAGCAGGCCGGACCCGCCGGCCCCGGGGCGCTCGGGGAGGTAAGAAAAAATAAAGCTCCGCTCCTGGGAAGTAGGCAATTCGTAAAAGCTGCTATCGCCCCGGTAAAAGCCCTGCTTGGCAAATTTCAGCCCGTCTACCACCGAGAGGCTCCGGCTGTAAAGCGGCTCCCGGTTGAGCTCCCCTTGCAGCTCATTGATGCGGCGCAGGGTGCTGCTGGTGTACACGCCGCCCGGACGGCGGGTATCGACCACGATTTCCAGGGGCACCACCCCGCCCATCTTTTTTTCAAAGTAGCGCAGGTCTTGCAGTAGGGGGTCGTCTTTTTGATACTCCTCGCTAAGGCTGCCACTGGTGTAGATCTGGGTCATGCCCAGGCCCGCCAGCACCGCCAGGGCGATGGCGCCCGCGTACACCCGGCGGCGATGGTACATCACCGTGTGGATGAGGAAATCGATAAAGCCCGCGATCCAGCGCTTGTCAAAATGGGCGTAATGCCGTGCCTTGGGCGGCCTTTTGAAGCTGTATAAAATGGGGATCATCACCAGGGAGATCACAAAGACCATCAAAATATTGAGCGAAGCGATGACCCCAAACTGCTGCAGCACCACACTCTCCGTCAGGATAAGCGAAGCAAAGCCCATGGCCGTGGTAGCATTGGTCAGAAAGGTGGCCGCGCCTATTTTACGCACCACCCGCACCAGGGCCAGCACCCGATTGCCATGATCGCGGTACTCGATGTGGAATTTGTTGATCAAAAATATACAATTGGGCACCCCAATGATGATCACCAGCGTGGGCACCAGCGAGGAAAGCATGGAAATGGGATAGCCAAAAAGCGAAATGAGCCCAAAAGACCAAATCACTCCCAGGGTAACCACCCCCAGCGAAATAGCGGTGGCCGCCGCACTGCGCAAGAAAAGCAGGAAGATCACCGCCGTAACCGCCAGGGCTAAGCCGATCATTAAGAAAAGTTCGCGGCTGACCTTCTTGGTATT
>CAJXMS010000357.1 GCA_913056475.1 uncultured Bacteroidota bacterium | reverse complement strand
TTGCGGGTTCCGGTACCTCGGCCGGCAACGATTCGCTCTCCAAGAAAGCCTACCTCCTGCGGGCCGATCCCGCCGATAGCCTTCACCTGGCTTTCTTTTACTTCAATAGTCCGCAGGGGCATATGGACCTTTTTCTACGGGAGTCTTACGACGGAGGGCGCTCCTGGAGTGGGGCCACCCGTATCAACGACGATCCCCTTCAGCTTGACCGCATGCAGGACATGGTGTGGGCGGATTTTGATGCGGACGGCGACCTGGTGGTGGCCTGGCGCGATCGACGCCATGCCCCGGCGCCCGGCTACCAAACGGCCAGTGAAATTATGGCCGCCTTCCGGCCGGCTGATAGCGCCGCCTTCGGGGCCAATTTCCCCTTATCAGACTCGCTGGTGCCTTACGATAGTATCCTGGCCAGCGCGGGCAATGACTTTTTGAGTGTAAGCCTGCACCATGATACCCTACACGCGGTGTGGGGCGCCGTGCGCAAGGGCTGGTTAGACATTTGGTACGAACGCCGCCGCCTGCCCGGCCAGCAGTTAAGCCGGCAGCGCCTCTCGGCGCGACCCGCCCTGGAGGTTTTTCCGGTGCCCACCCGGGAGGGCCGGCTTAGCTTAAGCAGCGATCAGGCTCTGCAGGAAATCCGCCTCTCTCGTTTGGGGGGCCGTAAAACCCTGCGGCAATGGCCCGGAAAAGGACGGACAGCGCTGCACATTGAGGTGGTAGGGCTGCCGCCGGGGGTTTACCTCCTGGAGGCCCGTACGACCCGGGGGCAAGTCCTTTACCGCCGGGTGGTGATCCAATAAGAGCCCTGGCCCCACTGAGCGGAGGGCACCGCCCCCACAGCGCCCCACCTACCGGACAAGCCGCAGGGAAAGGGGGGCTTAATAAGGGGACTTTTCCGGGTGGGGACTCGTACATTTGGCCGATAGGCCTAAGGGCCTTCCAAGCGGATGGTACACCATAGTTATTACAGCCTGCATTACGGAGTGCGCAGTCCCCGGGAAATCGTGGAGGCCGCGGTGCAGCAAGGCGATCAACGCCTGGTGCTGGCCGATGTGAATACCACCGGTGGGCTCCTGGAAGCGCTCCGGCTGGGGGAAGAGCAGGGGCTGCGGGTGATCCCCGGCGTGGATGCGCGCGAGGGGATGCAGCGGCGCTATTTACTGCTGCCGCGGGATCAGGAGGGCTTTGCGGAAATGAATCGGCTGCTTTCCCGGTACTGGGAAGAGGGGGCTACCTGGCCGGAGCGCCCGGAACTGGCGCATTGTGAGGTGGTGTATCCCTGGGAGAGACGGCCGGACGGGCCGCTGGCGCCCTACGAATGGCTGGGCCTGCCCCCGGAGAAAACGGCGGGACTGGCCTGGTCCCGGGCGGGAGCGCTACGGCGGCGCATGGTGATGCTGTACGACAATGATTTTCCCTCCAAACGCGCTTTTAACGCCCATCGTCTGCTGCGCGCCATTGGTCAAAATACCCTGCTGAGCAAACTGCCCGCTGCCCAGCAGGCGCCCGCACGCCTGGGCCTCTGGAGCGAAGCTGAGGCTGCCCAGGCCTACGCGGGCGCCCCGGAGGTGCTGCGGCAAACGGAAGCCCTACTGACGCGCTGCCAGGTGCGCTTTGAAATGCAGAATTACCGCCAGAGCCAAAATCAACGTTACTACACGGGTTCGGCCGCGGAAGATCGCGCCATGATCCGCCGCTTGTGCCAGGAAGGCTTGCGCTATCGCTTTGGCGATGAGGTGTCTAAAACCGTGCAGGAGCGCCTGGAAAACGAACTCAAAGTGATCGAGCAGCGCGATTTTTTCGGTTATTTTCTCATCAATTGGGACATCGTGCAGTATGCCCGGCGGCGGGGCTTTTTTCACATCGGGCGCGGCAGCGGGGCCAATAGCCTGGTGGCTTATCTGCTGGGCATCACCGATGTGGATCCGGTGGCGCTGGATCTCTATTTCGAGCGCTTTATCAATCCAAAGCGCAGCAATTCCCCGGATTTCGATATTGACTTTTCCTGGAATGAGCGGGATGAGGTGCTGGACTATATCTTCCGGCGTTATCGCCATGAGCATGTGGCTTTGCTGGGAGCCACATCCACATTTAAAGAAAGAGCTATTCTGCGCGAGCTGGGCAAGGTTTACGGTCTGCCCAAAGAGGAGATGGATGTGTTGAGCCGCAATCCTAAAGCCCTGGA
>CAJXMS010000356.1 GCA_913056475.1 uncultured Bacteroidota bacterium | reverse complement strand
AACCGTTTTTTAGAAAGGGGGAACGTCAGCGGTTTAGTAAGAGGCCAGAACATCGGCATAGGCCTCCCTTCCTTCCATTTTTTTCACGGCATAGGAGCACACCGGGTAAATTTTCAGGCCCTCCTGCCGGGCCTTATTCACTGCGGCTTCCAGTAGCTGGGCCGCCACGCCCTGGCCCCGCAGCGCGGGATCTACCTGGGTACTGTCTATTACCATTTCCCCCGCTTCGGTATAATGAACTTCGAGATACGCCCGTACGTCCGCGGCATCAGGCCCTACGAAACGGCCCCGCCGGCCCTCCCGGGCCTGATAGTAAATATTCATAGCCGATAGTGTTGTTTGATTTTAAAAAGCAGCACCTCCGCCATACGCCGGTGGCTCTGGTGGGTCCAGCCGGCTATATGCGGGCTGAGCATCACCTGCTCACTTTCCCAAAGATAGCGCAGCGCCGGCGGAACTTCCCCGGAAGCCAGGCCCTCAAAACTACTCTTTTCATAGGCATGCACATCCAGGCAGGCGCCTTTCACCTGGCCCGTCTGCAGGGCTTCTACCAGGTCTTCGGTGACCACCGAGCGCCCGCGCGCCGTATTGATAAAGATAACCGGCTTACGGAGGGCCCGCCAAAACGCGGCATCTATAAGGCCTTCCGTTTCGGGCGTTTGCGGCGTATGGAGGCTTATAATGTCCGCCTCGGCCTGCAAGCGGGCCAGCCTCACTTCTTCGGCGTAAGGGGGCGCGTAGTGGCTTTTGTACTTATCGTACAGCAAAAGGCGGCAGCCCAGGCCTTGCAGCTTTTCGGCCAGGGCGCTGCCCATGTGGCCATAGCCTATAATGCCCACCGTCTGGTGGCGCAGCTCGGTGCCACGGTTTTCCGCGCGGCGCCAGCGGCCCTGGCGTACTTCCCGGTCAGCCCGCGGAAGGTGATGCAGCAAGCTCAGCAGCATGCCCAGGGCATGCTCACCCACCGCATCGCGATTGCCTTCAGGGGCATGAAAAACCGTTATGCCTCGTTTTTCCGCTGTGGCCTGGTCAATATTTTCCAGCCCCGCCCCTACCCGCGCTATCCAACGCAGATGAGGGGCCTTTTCCAGGGCTGCTGCATCGAGGGAAAAGCGGCTGCGGATCACCAGGCCTTCCGCTTTTTCCCATTCTGGGATATCATCCGCGCCGCCATCATAAGCTTCCCGTAGGGCAAAGCCCATGGCGGCCAGGCCCTTGGGCAGGGCTTCGTGCACGGCATCGAGCAGGAGGACTAAGGGAGCAGGCGAAGCGGTCATACGAGCGAGGTCTATACGGATAAAAAAAACGTTCCCGCGGGGTGGGGCACATTTGGCCTCCCGGCCAAATGAAAGAGCGCGCGGCTAGGGCAGCAGGCTTGCAATATCGGCAAACTCGCTAAAATGGAGCTGCTCCGCGCGCTTTTGCAGCAAGGGTTCGTGCCGGGATTCAAAGGGCAATTGTAAGCTTTTCAGGGCATTGCGAAGCGTTTTGCGGCGCTGGTTAAAGCCGGCTTTTACCACCCGGCGCAGCTGGACCTCCGTGCAAGGGAGCTGCGGCTCGGGCTTGCGGCGCATACAGATCACGGCGCTGTGCACCTGCGGGGGCGGCCGGAAAGCCTCCGGGGGTACCTCAAAAAGGTAATCGCGCTCGTAATAAGCATCGCAAAGGACACTGAGGATGCCGTAGGTCCGGCTGCCCGGCGGGGCGGTGAGGCGGCGGGCTACTTCGCGCTGAAACATACCCGCCATCACCGGAATATGGGCCCGCTGCTCCAGCATCTTGAAAACGATCTGGCTGGAGATATTGTAGGGATAATTGCCTACCAGGGCCAGGGGCAAGGGAAGGTGCTCTTCCAGCCGGAGCTTGAGAAAGTCGCCCGGTAATAAGTGTCCCTGCAATTCGGGGATATGAGCAGCCAGGTAGCGGACGCTTTCGGCGTCTATTTCGGCCGCGTAGAGGGGGGGCATATCCTTACGGGCCAGTAGAGCGCGGGTGAGAATACCGGTGCCGGGCCCTATTTCCAGCGCACAAGCGCAGCCCTCTACGGGCAGGGCGGCGGCTATCCGGGCGGCTATTTCTTCGCTGCGCAGGAAATGCTGGCCCAGGTGTTTTTTGGGTTTTACCATTAGGCCTTGGCATCATCCAGAAGGCCGGCGCGGCGGAGCAGGGCCTGAGGGTCGGCATCGCGGCCCCGAAAGCGGCGG
>CAJXMS010000355.1 GCA_913056475.1 uncultured Bacteroidota bacterium | reverse complement strand
GCGTTTGTCCTGCCGTTCGATAAGGTATTCCCCAAAACTTTCTATAAAAGTGGACTTTCCCACGCCTGGCACGCCCGTGATACCTACCCGCAGGCTTTTCCCGGTGTGGGGAAGGGCCGCTTCCACCACCGCTTCCGCCTTTTCGCGGTGCGCGGGCAGGCGACTTTCTACCAGCGTGAGGGCCTGGCTCAAAGCCGCCCGGGAGCCTTGGCGAAGGTTCTCTACCAGGGCGGCGGGATCAAGGGACGCCGCCGGTTTTTTCTGAAAGCGGGGGTTAATGGCGTCCATAGGCTCAATCTACCGCTTGCACCTCTCCCAGCATGATATCCAGAATGCGAGCGGCCGCTTTGGCAATGACCGTCCCGGGACCAAAAACCCCCACCACGCCCAGGTCAAACAATTCCTGGTAATCGTTCTGCGGAATAACGCCACCCGCAATCACCATTATGTCTTCCCGGCCCAGTTTTTTGAGCTCGGCCATCACCTGCGGCACCAGGGTTTTGTGCCCGCCCGCCAGGGAAGAAACCCCCAGCAGGTGCACGTCATTTTCTACCGCCTGCTTGGCCGCTTCCCGGGGCGTTTGGAAAAGCGGACCGATGTCCACGTCAAAGCCCAGGTCAGCAAAGGAAGTGGCCACCACCTTGGCGCCCCGGTCGTGGCCGTCCTGGCCCATTTTGGCGATCATGATCCGGGGCCGGCGACCTTCTATTTTTTCAAACTGGTCGGCGCGTTCCCGGGCCAGGGCATACTGCTCGTCTTCTTTCATTTCTTTGGAATATACGCCGCTTATGGAGCGGATGGTGGCGGTATAACGGCCAAAGACGTCTTCCATGGCCTGGCTTATTTCGCCCAGGGTAGCCCGGTGGCGGGCCGCTTCTACGGCCAGTTCCAGGGTATTGCCCTCCCCTTTTGCCCCTTCCGTAAGGGCTTGGAGGGCTTCCTGAACCTTGTGCTCATCCCGCTCGGCGCGGATCTTTTCCAGGCGCGCTACTTGCTGCCGCCGCACCTCGGTATTGTCTACCTCTCGCAGTTCCAGGGGCTCCTCTTTTTCATTTTGAAAACTATTTACCCCTACGATCCATTCCCGGCCGCTGTCAATCCGGGCTTGCTTTTGGGCGGCAGCCTCCTCAATGCGCATTTTGGGCACCCCCGTTTCGATAGCCTTGGCCATACCGCCCAGTTCTTCGATTTCATGCAGGTGGGTCCGGGCGCGCCGGATGAGTTGGTCCGTAAGATATTCTACGTAATAGCTACCACCCCAGGGGTCTACGGTGCGCGTAAGGCCTAGTTCGTTTTGGAGGATCAGCTGCGTATTGCGGGCTATACGGGCGGAAAAGTCCGTAGGCAGGGCAATGGCCTCGTCCAGGGAATTGGTATGTAAGCTTTGGGTACCGCCAAAAGCCGCCGCCATGGCTTCTACGGTGGTGCGGGCCACGTTGTTAAAAGGATCCTGCTCGGTAAGGCTGTAGCCGGAGGTCTGGCTGTGGGTGCGCAGGGCCATGGATTTGGGGTTTTGTGGTTCAAACTGCTTGACCAGCTCTGCCCAGAGCACCCGTCCGGCGCGCAGCTTGGCTATCTCCATAAAATGATTCATCCCAATGCCCCAGAAAAAGGAAAGCCGGGGGGCAAAATCATCAATTTTTAGGCCGGTATCCAATCCGGTGCGCAGGTATTGCAGGCCATCGGCCAGCGTGTAGGCCAGCTCTATATCCGCGGTAGCACCCGCCTCGTGCATGTGGTAGCCACTTATGCTAATGCTGTTAAAGCGCGGCATGCACCGGCTGGTATAGGAAAAGATATCGGCTATAATGCGCATGGAGGGCAGCGGCGGATAGATGTAGGTATTGCGCACCATAAATTCCTTCAGAATATCGTTTTGGATGGTGCCCGAAAGCTGCTCTGGGGCCACGCCCTGCTCCTCGGCCGCCACGATGTAAAAGGCCATGACCGGAATTACCGCCCCGTTCATGGTCATAGAAACGGACATTTTATCCAGCGGGATTTGATCGAAGAGGATCTTCATATCCTCCACCGAGTCCACGGCCACGCCGGCCTTGCCCACATCGCCCAGCACGCGTTCATGGTCGCTGTCGTAACCGCGATGGGTGGCCAGGTCAAAGGCCACGGAAAGTCCCTTTTGGCCGGCGGCCAAATTGCGCCGATAAAAGGCATTGGATTCCTCCGCGGTAGAAAAACCGGCGTACTGCCG
>CAJXMS010000354.1 GCA_913056475.1 uncultured Bacteroidota bacterium | reverse complement strand
CGCCAGGCTTCACCCATTTGCGGGTATGAAAATTCATAACAGTAATTTTTTACCGAATTTGCGCCCTGCGGTAAGGGTCCTTTCCTTGCTTTTCAAAAGTAAGGAATGCTACGGACCGGTAAAAAAGTGGGGGGCATGGGAACTGCTGCTGCAAGCGGGCATGCGTCTGGATCACTGGCACTACACCAGCCGGGAAGGGATAAAAAATGACTACTGGCAGCTGAGCGCCCAGCTTCAACCCCAATTGCTCTACCACCTCAGTCCCCACTGGCAGGTGGGCCTGGGCGCCGGCTGGTCGCAGCCTTTAGGACGGCTATCGGAGCAAGCCCTTAGGCGCGATCCCGCGGTTCAGTTTAGCGGGCAATTGCTTTATACCTGGTAGTTCTAAAAAAATTAAAAGTTAAAAGGCCAATTCTCGATACACATTACCAGGGAGAGCCCAAAGACCACGCCCGACCAGAAAAGGCTCCAGTCCCGAAGCTTCTTATTGAGAAAGAATTCGTAAACCAGCAGGGCGAGTAAGAAAACCAGTACCACCGCCAATTGGCCCAGCTCTACCCCCAGGTTAAAAGGCAACAGGGCCTGCCAATAGGTGCTTTCGCCCATGGTAAGCATGCCGTAATAATTGGAAAACCCCAGGCCGTGGATAATGCCAAAAATGCCGGCCAGCCAGTATTTAGAGCGGCTCCTGGCATCACGCCCGCCTTTGGTCAGGTTAATCAAAGCGGTAAAAACAATGGTGGCCGGGATCAGAAACTCAATGAGCTCTACTTCAAAATCTACCACGCCGGCTGCTGCCAGGGCCAGCGATACCGAATGGCCCAGGGCAAAGAAGCTAATGGCGATGATCATGCGAAGCCAGTGCTTAAGCTGGTACACGGCCATAATCGCCACAATGAAAAGGATGTGATCCAGCGCATCAAAACTTACGATGTGTTCGTAGCCGAGCTGAAGGTAAGTACTAAAATTGCTCATGGATTAAAACGGAGCTTTTGGCGGGGGCGCCCTTCTTTGAGGTAAGCCGTTTCCAGCTCTTCCCCCACCGTTATATTTACAATATTTACTTGATCATCAAATAACTCCATAAAAAAGCTGTGCTTCACTTCTACGGATTGGGGCTGCGCCGGCGCCGGGATATAAAAATAGAGGTAGGTGAGATTCACTTCCGATTCGTGCCCCAGGTACTGCAAACGTCCCGGGGGCCTATCTCCGGAAGTTAAGGCAAAGTGCTGCCGCGTGTAGCGGGCCAGGGCGCTATCGGCCTGCGCCGTGCTATCGTCCAGGAGCGGACCTACCGCCCTTTCTAAGTCGTCTGAAAACACTTTGAGGCTCACCTGCCATTGCCCTTCCTGGTGATGGACTTGCGCCACACTCACGTGAAAATCGTGCTCCGGTACGGGGCTTAAACATCCTAGAAGGGCTATTACCAACCACATAGTTTGCTGCTAAGCCCGCGAAGATAAGGGCTTTTTGCTGCTTAGGGCCCAGGGGCTGGCGGTAGCGAGCTGCCTCCTTTGGCCGGGAGGCCCTGTGAAAACCCAGCCCAAGGGAAGCGTAAGGCTGGCAGAGCCCCCGCCTAAGCGGAGGAAGCTTGCGCAAGGGCCGTGAGCACCTGCTCGCAATAAGCGCGGGTAAGCTGGGCGATGCGCAGCCCCTCGCGCATCTCTTGTGCCGGCTGGATACGATAAGCGGGAACGGGCGGCTCTGCCGCCAGCAAGGCGTCCAGCCAAGCGGGGCTTGTCTCTAGGTGAAACTGTAAGCCCAATACCCGCGGACCGTAAGAAAATGCCTGCAAAGGGCAATCGGGTGTGCTGGCCAGGTGGGTAGCGCCAGCCGGTAAATCGAAGGTATCCGCATGCCAATGAAAAGCGGGAAAACTACCGGGTAGGCCCTGAAAGACCGGCGAGGCGTAGGCGGCATCGGTAAGGTCTACCGGCCACCAGCCTTTTTCGGGCGTTTCTGCCCGGTACACGGGCGCCCCCAGTACGGAAGCAATGAGCTGAGCGCCCAGGCAAATGCCCAGCACGCGGTGCCGGGGCAGGGCACTTTCAATGAGCCGCTTTTCGGCCGGCAGCCAGGGATATTGGGCCTCGTCCTGAACGCCCATTGGTCCTCCCAGCACGATGAGCCAATCGGCCGGGGCCAGGGAGGGCAAGGCAGCGTCCCGGTAGAGATGATGTACCGTGTAGGCAAAACCCTCCGCTTCCCAC
>CAJXMS010000353.1 GCA_913056475.1 uncultured Bacteroidota bacterium | reverse complement strand
GCTGGAGCGGAAAGAGAAAGCACTAGCGGAAAAAAAGAAAAACTTCCCCCGCCAGCTCGAGCAAGCCCGGAAAGCAGAAAAGGAGGCGGAGCACCATGCGGAACGCAGTAGCCTGGAATACGAAAATGCCAAGCTTAGGAGCTCCCTGGAGAGCCACCGGGCCCAATTGGAAAAAGGGCAGCCCTGCCCGCTTTGTGGCGCCCGGGAACACCCCTGGGCAAATGAAGCGGCCCCCGGCGCCCAACAAATACAGGAAAAGCAGGAGGCCAGAGAAGCTGCCCAAAAAGAATGGCAGGATCAAAAAGCGGAAATAGCGCGATTAAAGCAAGCAGAAGAGAATTACCAGGAAGAGGCCAAAGCCCGGGCAGACGAGCGGGAAGAGCTCCAGACGGCCTATCAGCAGCTCCAAAAAAAAATTCACGAGCTGAAAGACTCTTTTCCTGCGCCCGCTCGCGACCAGGAGCCGGAATCCCTCAAAGAAGTCATCCGCCGCCGCGGGGCCCTGCTGGAAAAAGAAAAAGCCCTTCAAGACTATCTAAGCTGGCAGGAAAAGCTCGATCCCATCCTGGACGAGCTGGCCGAGCTGATCAGGGAGGGACGCCGGGAAAAGGCCCAGTTGGAAACCTACTTCCAGGGCAGTGAACAGGAATTTGAAGCGCACTGGCGCCCGCTTAGGGACGCCTTCGAAAAGGCGCGGGACCGGTATTACCAATTGGCCGAGCAAATCAAATCCACCCGGGCTTTTCGAGAGGAACATCGCCATGCCCAGGCGGAATTGGAAAAAGAAATCCAACCGCAACTCGATAAGCTTTCCTATGCCACCGTGCCGGATGCCCTGCAGGATTTGCTGCCCCATCAAGAAAGAGCGGCCCTCGAAGAACGACGCCAGAAATTGACCCAGGATATCACCGAGCTCAAACAAAGGCAAAAAGATTACCAAGAGCTACGGGAAAAGGAAAAGAAACAGCTCCTTTCCGAGCTTCCGCATAATCTGGACGAAAGCCTGGCTCAGCTGGAAAAAGAAATAGAAGCTACCCATCAGGCGTACTTGCATCATTACCAGGTGCGCAATGAGCAGGAAGCCCTGCAGAAAAGCATTCAAAAGCGCCAGCAGCAGAAGGAGGAGGTTTTAAAGGATGGCCGCAAATGGGTCTTACTTAAACAGCAGATAGGCGACGCCCAGGGGCATAACTTTAGCCGTTTTGCCCAGGGACTCACCCTGGAACAGCTCATCCTTTTGGCCAATCAGCGCCTTCGCCAGCTCTCCGGGCGCTATCAGCTTAAAGCCCCGGCGCCAGACCAGGAAGAGCTGGTGATAGAAGATGGCGATATGGGCCACCTGCCGCGTTCCGTCAAAACCCTCAGCGGCGGAGAAACCTTCCTTATATCGCTATCCATGGCCCTGGCCTTGAGTGACCTGGCCAGTAGGCATGTTACCATCGAGAGTATGTTTATCGATGAAGGCTTTGGCACCCTGGACCCCCATACCCTGGATCAAACCCTGGATGTACTGGAAAGGCTGCAGGCCCAGGATCGTCGTCAAATCGGCATTATCTCCCACGTAGAGGCCCTCAAAGAACGCATCGGCACCCAAATTCAGTTGCAGCCTGGCGGTCAGGGGTACAGCAGCTTATCCGTGGTATCGCCCTAAATCCCCTCCAGACGGCGGCAAATGTGTATCTTTGTAGGCCTGAAAACTCCCCTGACTAAGATATGGCACAGATAGAACTGGTAATGCCCAAAATGGGCGAAAGTGTGGCCGAAGCCACCATCACCAAATGGCTTAAAGAAGAAGGTGAAGCCATCGAAGCCGAAGAACCCGTCCTGGAAATTGCTACCGATAAAGTAGATAGCGAGGTTCCCGCGCCGCAAGACGGCATTCTTAAGAAAAAACTATATAACGAAGACGACGTGGTCAAAGTAGGCGAAGCCGTGGCCATGATCGAAACCGAAGCCGAAGAAGGGAGCAGCGACGATGAGACCGGAGGCAGCCCCGTAAGCACTGAGGCTCCCACCAGTAATGGCAGCCAGGCGGCCCACGCCGAACCCCAACCGGCGGCCGTAGCCACCGCCGAAGAGATGGTGAGCCAGGGCGCCCAGGCGGCCAGCCGTACCACCGAAATACCCCGCAGCGCCAACGGACGCTTCTATTCCCCTCTGGTGCGCAGCATAGCGGAAGAAGAAGGCGTAAGCCTGGAAGAGCTCAATGCCCTGCAAGGCTCCGGGGCAGAAGGCCG
>CAJXMS010000352.1 GCA_913056475.1 uncultured Bacteroidota bacterium | reverse complement strand
AAACCAACAACAACAACAAACTTGGTCGACGCCACATCCACAAAAACAGATGGTCCCACCGCAAGGTGCGGATCAACAGCCCCCGCCCCCCTCCCCGCCCCTGACGGCGCTAAAAAACCGGTAGCGCTCCCCTTTGTCGATAACTTTGACCAGGATAGCCCCTTCCCGGCCAGCAGCCGCTGGACCGACCAGCACGTATGGGTCAATCACAACCAGCCCAGGGGCCCCATAACCATGGGCGTGGCCAGTTTTGACGGACTAAATCGCGCCGGACGCCCCTACGCCCTCAATCGGCGCAACGTTACCGATACCACCGATCGCCTCACCAGCCGCCCCATAGACCTGAGCACCCCCCAGGATTCCGTCTACCTCAGCTTTTTTTATCAAGAAGGCGGCTGGGCCGAACCGCCCGTAAGCATGGACTCCCTCCGGCTCGAATTCTGGAATGGGGCGGATACCGCCTGGGAGCGCGCCTGGAGCGCCTCGGGCGGGCGGCTCCCCAACGATAGCTTCAAGCCGGTGATCCTCCCCGTGCCCGATCGCTACCACCGCAGCGACTTTCGGCTGCGCTTCTTGAGCTTTGGCAGCCCCGCTGGTGCCTTTGATGTGTGGCACCTGGATTATCTGCGCCTGGACGATAGGCGCTCCTTTGACGATACCCTGGTGCAGGACATTGCCTTTACCGCCCCCCACCCCAGCCTCCTCCAGGATTACGAGGCCATCCCCTGGTTTCACCTCAACGAAGTGCTGGACCCCAGTGCCATCAGCAAGGCGCGCCTGGGCGTATACTACCGGCGCAATGTAAACCCGGACGCCAGCCGCCCCAACCTACTGCTGGGCGAATACGATATCCAATTTAACGGTACCGTAGTGGATCAAAACGGAGCCCCCGACGCCAACCTCGACGATCCTCACCCCCCGCTGGCCCATACCCGCTTTACCGTGCCCGATACCAATGACCCCGGGCGGCCCGTCCTCTCTTTCCTGAATCCGCCCTACGCGGGGCCCTTTAGCCTGCGCAGCCGAGTGTACTACAGCGGGGGGGCGCAAACCTATGGGCGGAATGACACCCTGCGTAAGCAGCAAATCTTTGCAAACTACTACGCCTACGACGATGGCAGCGCCGAGCGGAGCTTTGAAATTCTCAATAACAACGGCGGATACATCGTTCAGCGGTATCGCTTGCTATCCACCGATACCCTGAGAGGCCTTTCCCTTTATTTCCTGCCGGCATTTTACCCCAGTACGGAGCAAACTTTCTCCATCGTAGTGCTCGAAAATGATGGGGGGCTGCCCGGGCAGGTGCTTTATGAAAGCGACTCTCTTTACCGCCCACAGTACTCCGGGTACAGTGACTACCGTTACTACCTGCTGGACACAGCGCAGGCGCTGCCTACGCTCGGGCAGACCGTATTCATCGGCATTCGCCAGCAGAGCGCCGTGCCCCTCACCCTGGGCTACGACCAAAACCGGCGCAATAAAACCACCGCCTTCTACGGCGTAGCCGGTAATTTTTACCAGTCTTTCCTGGGCGGAACCATTATGATGCGTCCCTTTTTCCGGAATTTACCGGCCGATGTGTCTCTGCCGGAAAAGATACCGGCCGCCCAAACCGCTGCTTTTTACCCCAATCCTACCCGGGGCCGGATCAAGCTCCTTTGGCCGAAAGGCCCCAAACCCCAGGGCTATTACCTGCTCCGGAGCCCTGGCGGCGGCGTGGTGAAGCGGGGCCCGCTTAAGCCCGAGCTGGCGCTGAATGACCTGCCAGCGGGCCTGTACCTACTGGAATTAAGGCCCCAAAACAGGCCGCAGCAAGTCCTAAAAGTGAGGGTGAGCCCATGAGCGTGGAACCAATAGATGCCCCGGGAGACAGCGAGGAGCTCTACGAGCATCATCGCCTGAAAGCCGACCCCGGTCAAAAGCCGCTCCGGGTGGATAAGTTCCTGAACAACCTCCTGCCCAATACCTCGCGCAATAAAATCCAGCAGAGCGCCGAGGCGGGCAATATCCGGGTGAACGGCCAGCCCGTAAAAAGCAACCACAAAGTAAAAGGCGGCGAGGTAGTGACGGTGGTTCTGTCTTATCCGCCCCGCCAAATAGAACTGCTCCCCGAAAACCTTCCCCTGGAGATCGTATATGAAGATGAGGCGCTGGTGGTACTCAATAAAACCCCCGGTATGGTAGTGCACCCGGGCGTGGGAAATTACAGCGGAACGCTCGTAAACGGCCTACTGCAGCAC
>CAJXMS010000351.1 GCA_913056475.1 uncultured Bacteroidota bacterium | reverse complement strand
ATCACTTAGGCGTTACAATTCAAGCCGATATCATCAAACAAAAACTTCCCGAGAACAACGGCGGCTATCAAGCCCTCAACAGCGGCGATAGCAGTTACGGCAAGCTGGATGAGCGCATTTACACCGAGCTCAGTAGCGACCACCCCATAGACCTGTGCCGCTATCAAGTGGCCAACTGCTACATGGGCCGGCAAGGCCTCATCAACAGCGGCGGCAGCTCCAGTGGCGATGCCAATGGCGATCTGGCCCAGGCCGTTCGAACCGCCGTGATCAATAAACGCGCCGGCGGACAAGGCCTCATCAGCGGCCGCAAAGCCTTCCAAAAACCCATGAAAGATGGCGTGGCCCTACTGCAGGCCGTTCAAGATGTATACCTCGAAAAAGGCATTTCCCTGGCTTAAAGCCGCCTTTACATTTGGCCTCCCGGCCAAATGAACCCCCTCCCTACCGGAGCCACTTGCTCCCTATGGAGCCAAATTCTAAAATAAAACACTATGGGCTGGTTTACAAGACGTAAAGAAGGCATCACCACCCGCACCAAAGACAAAAAGGAAACCCCCGAAGGCCTTTGGTATAAATGCAAGCGCTGTAAGGTGATCGTTAGCAACGAAGACCACCGCAAAAATCTGTGGGTATGCAAAAATTGCGGCCACCACGAGCGTATTAATGCCCCGGAGTACTTTCAACTCCTCTTTGACGAGGAGCAATACACCGAACTAAACGCCAAAATGACCAGTGGTGACCCGCTCAAGTTCGAGGACACCAAAAAATACACCGATCGCTACCAGGCCAGTGTAGCCAAGACCGGCCTGAATGATGCCGTGAGCACCGCCTATGGGCAGCTTCATGGCCGCGAAGTGGTGATCGGTGCGATGAACTTCAACTTTATAGGAGGCTCCATGGGCTCCGTGGTAGGCGAGAAAATAAGCCGCGCCATCGATCACGCCCTAAGAAATGAGCTGCCCTTTATTATGATCTCCAAAAGTGGCGGCGCCCGTATGATGGAAGCGGCCTTTTCGCTGATGCAAATGGCCAAAACCAGCGCCAAACTAGCCCGCCTGGGCGAAGCAGGTTTACCCTACGTATCGGTGCTAACAGACCCCACCACCGGCGGCGTTACCGCCAGCTTTGCCATGCTGGGCGATATCAACATCGCCGAGCCCAACGCCCTGATCGGATTTGCCGGGCCCCGGGTGGTGCGCGAAACCATTGGCAAGGACCTGCCGGATGGCTTTCAGCGCAGTGAATTCCTGCTGGAGCATGGCTTCCTCGACTTCATTGTAGAGCGTAACTGCCTTAAGCAACGTATTGACCAATTTTTAGGGATGACCTACCCCCTGGAATGGGATACCGAGCAAACGGCTTCTTAAACCTACTCAATTTACATAGGAGCCCCCTCCTCTCCCACGGCGCCGCACGAGAAAACCCCGGCTTTTGCCCCCTTACCAGGCTAATAGGCCACAAGGGGGTACTTGGCTTCGACCTCGCGATGCCGCTGGTTCTTTGGCACCAACAAAAGCCTAAAACAGAAGCGCCAGCTCTACCAACCACCATTAGCGCGAAGACCATTCCTTCTCGAGACGACGTGCGTATCCAAATTTTAATTATCTTTGCGCGCTTAATTCGACTGCATAACAATCATCTAAAAGATCTTGGAAATGTACCTATCCCCTGAAAAAAAGCGTGAAATCTTCAAGAAGCACGGCAAAGACGAAAACGACACCGGCTCTCCAGAAGGTCAGATCGCCCTCTTCACTCACCGTATCAACCACCTCAGTGAGCACCTGCGGAGCAATCGTAAAGATTATGCCACCGAGCGAGCTCTGGTAAACCTGGTAGGAAAGCGCAAGCGCATCCTCAACTATCTTTACAACAAAGACATTAGCCGCTACCGGGCCATCATCGGCGAACTGGGACTACGGAAATAAACATAAGACCGCTAGCAAGGGAAGGCAATTTTTACATTGCCTTCTTTTGATTGAAGCAGTCTCTCCCTACTTAATATAGATCAATATAACCTTCAGTATGCAAGTAAGAACCGAAGAAATCAAACTGCACGACGGCCGTAGCATCCCGCTAGAAACCGGTAAGCTCGCCAAGCAGGCCGACGGCTCCGTGGTGGTAAAAATGGGCGGTACCATGCTGCTGGCCACCGTCGTATCCCCCGAAGAGGCGCGCGAAGGCGTAGAATTTCTTCCGCTAACGGTTGACTATCGCGAAAAATTTGCCGCCGGGGGTCGTGTACCCGGCGG
>CAJXMS010000350.1 GCA_913056475.1 uncultured Bacteroidota bacterium | reverse complement strand
AACGTTATCGGTCCCTATTCCGACCCGCGAGATAGCACAAATTTCCTTCTTGGATACCAGTTTGGTGCGATGGTAGCATCTTTTGACCTCCAAAGTTTATCGCCAAATAGTGTAACACCGTACCCTCCCAATAATATGTTTTTCTCCCCCGGGCAAATAAATGGCTACGCTTTTACGGACCAAAAAATCTACGCCGTAGGATCTGGCAACCTCTTAAGAAATATCAATAATCCCGTCTTTACCTTACAAACCTACCTGGCGGAAAGAAACTGGGATGGCAGCAACACCATAGAAAAAGCACTGGGCGACACGATGGTAGATGAGCGGGGCTATGGTTTTGTCTTTGACCGGCAGTCGCAGCAGGGCTTTATTGCCTCGGCCGCTCCCTTTAGCAGCGCACCGCGTACCGCGCAGGAATACCGGGAAATCGTGCTCTACCGTTTTAATCAGCAAGGCAGGGATAGCATACGCCTCTTTGGCTCTGAGAACCACTCTCCCTACGGGCTTACCTATGATGAAAAATCCCATGACCTTTTTGTGAAAACCATTCACTCCAAGGCCTGGAGCACCCAGGAGACCAAATTCACGATAACCAAAATTCCCAGTTTTGCGCTATCGCAGGTGGAAAATGGTAGGGTGGAAAAGGCCATTCACATCTATCCCAATCCAGCACGAGATTACGTGTTTATCAAAAACCTGCCTTGTGAAGTAGATCAGGTAGGATTTTACAGGCAGGACGGACGCCTTCTTAAAACCTTCGAAAATCCCCAGGAAAAAATTAGCGTGACGGAATTTTCTAAAGGCATCTATGTGCTCGTGGTTAGCTGCGATCGCAAGAGATATACGAGCATTCTGCGCGTTCAGTAGGAAGCTGCAGCACTTCAAGCCATTTAGTGCCAATCTATAAGCTCCGTCTACTTCGTTATACAACTCCACCCCAAGTTTTCCTCCTTAACCCAAATGGCTCCACCAACAGAGGATTACACGGCGCCCCAATGGACTACCCTGAAGGAGAAAACCCCGGATTTTATGAGAAAAGCATTCCTCCCTGGTATGCTCCCATAAGGTATGGGCATCACGGACTGAGCGCCCCCATTAGGCTGCCCTGAAGGGGCAGCAACATTTTAGCCTGGGGCTGCAGCCCCAGGTTAGGCATTCACCCCACCCCTCCCAGCAAGGCGGTAAGCCTTGCCACCACGCGTGCCAAAAGGCACTACGGATACGGCAGTTCCCGCATCACCTGCCCTACGTAAGCTTCCAACTGGGGCCAAAAGGCTTCAAATTCTGCCTGATAGGCCTCATAGTCCAGCATGAGATCATCTACAGCGCTGCGCAGGTGGTTATTGAAGCTGGCGCGGTGGCTCATGCCCGTAAAGACGCGCCGCATGCCCTCCTCGGTGGCATAGCTTACCAGCCAGTTGTTTTCTACCATGTGAGGCAACATACGCCGCACGGCGGGCGTAAGCTCGGTGCGGCGGCGACGCAGCAGGTCGTAGCAGCGCTGCGCAAAGTCCGGCAGGGGGCGATCGCCGTAGCGGTGATAATACCGCGCCAAAAAATGATCGTAAAAGATATCCACCACCACGCCAGCGTACTTGCCGTGGCGCGGCCGGAGGCGCTCCTTGCTGGCGTCTACGATCTCGTGCTGGTCGGTGTATTCGTCTATTCTATGATGAAGGCGAATGCCGTAAACCACCTGGGCCTTAAAACCCGAAAATTCTACGCTCCGCGCCGAATCCGCGATGAGATTACCAATGAGAATATCATCATCGTCGTTGGAAAGCGTAAGATGGGCCAGGAAATTCATAAGCCCGCAAAGGTAGGGCGTGGAGACACCATTTTTTCACCAAGCAATAGCAAATACCTAAACAGCGCACAATTAGGCCTGCCGGCCAAATGTAGGTCGCATATGCTGGCGATGCGGGTCATCTAAGGGACCATTTGCGCAAAAACGAAGTAGGCCCCATTATCTTCCCTTTGGAGCCCGAAGTCTTAAACTGTAGACTTTTAGGCCTGTTTGGAAACTCGCCATAAGCTCATTATTGACGTCTTCCACCCACACCCCGGCCTCATACCCCCTCGCCGAAAAGCCCACGGGCCACCGTTTAGAGAAGTTTCTGTATCTTTTTGCATTAGATCTTTGGATTTTCATAAAAATCCCTTTTACTTTACACTGTGTTGTAAGGCAACACACTTAACATTTGCTTAACCTGCTAAAGTAAAAGCTATGACTACCCCCCCCCCCCCCCCCCCC
>CAJXMS010000349.1 GCA_913056475.1 uncultured Bacteroidota bacterium | reverse complement strand
CGACGCGCAAAGCTTACCCGGGCGGCACAATGGTACAGCACCGTGGTGCCGGGGAGGGCTTTTTTGAGGTCTTCCGGGTCGAGCAGATCGGCCTGGATTTTTTGGAGCTTTTTCTGGACGGCATGAGGATCATCAAAGTAGTATCCCAATACTTGGTGGAGCCGCCTCAGGCGGGATTCCCGGCGGTAGAGCACGCGTACGGTTTTGCCGGCCGTCACCAGCTCTGCCACCAGGTGGCTGCCCAGCAGGCCCGTGGCGCCGGTGACGGTGTGTATTTCGGGCTCCTTCATGGCAAGCAAAGCTAAGGCAGGGCGGTGAGCCTCATTACCGGCGCAACCACAAATATCCAATGAGGGAGGGATGGGCCTTCTGAGCCCCGCATCTCTGCCTGGAAACCGCACGCTTTCGCTCCGAAGGGCGGGGAGCAGCGAGCACTCCCAGCGGTAGTGCTTACCTTTCCCTCCTTAGCAAATCACTTTTTCGCAAAACGTGCCGTATGCCAGGCCCCGGCAGGACCCTGAACGCGCAGGAGATAATTTCCCGGCGCTAATTGCGCAATAGAAATGGCTTGCTGCGGGCCGTATGTTCCTTGCGCCCGAAGGGTGCCATCCAGGCGGTACACTTGGTAAGGCCGCGATTGATCTGCTTCCAGGGGAAGGCCTCTAAGGCGTATTTGGTCCTGAGCGGGATTGGGATATACCGACACCGAATGTTGTTGCGGCAAATCGTAAAAGCGCTCGTTAAGGATTTTACCATCGCCCTGGATTTTGATCTTGCGTCAGAGCGGCAGCATTTACCAGGTCACCGTTCATATCCACTTCGTAGCTCAGCGTGTCGTAAGTAGATTCGGTGTAGGAAAACATTTGATGGCGATGCTCGTAATTGAGCCCGGCTTCCACTTTCCATACCGCTTCGTTTAGCGGCATGGGATCCAGCGACTGGCTTTCCGCGGCGTTGATGAAGTTTTGGATGGTGGGCTCCACATCTCCTGGAGGCGTGTAGTCCTCATAACGCTCTTCCGGAGGCGTTTTAGACTTTACCCCCCCCCAAATTGGGTTCTTGAAGGTTTTGATCCTTCTGACAGGCCCTAAAAGATAATGCGGCCATGCCTAATGCTAATTTTCGCATGGCTTTAAGATCTAAAATTAAAAAAGAATTATCCAAATATAGGCATATTATACTGCTAAACAACATACTTAGTTAACAAATACCCATAGCCTGGACCGGGAGGGCGGCTCGGAAAGACCACAAGCCATTGAAAAACAGTTCAAACTTACCGGGCAGGAAGGACCTGAAGGAGTACGGTAAAAATCTAGCCACTACCGCCCTGCCCCGCTCTAAGGAAAGGTCCTATTTTTGGGGGCTCGGAAATCACACCCCATTGCTCCATGAAAAACTTTGTGGCCGAACTCCGCTGGCGCGGCATGCTGCACGATACCATGCCCGGTACCGAAGAGAAAATGCTAAAATCCCGCCTGGCCGGCTACGTAGGCATAGACCCTACGGCCGATAGCCTCCACATAGGCCACCTGGTAAGCATCATGATGCTGCGCCACCTTCAGGAAGCCGGCCATACGCCCATTGCCCTGATCGGTGGTGCTACCGGCATGATCGGTGATCCCTCCGGTAAGAGCAAGGAACGCAAGCTGCTGGACGAGGCTACCCTCCGCCATAATCAGAAAGCCATCGGGGAGCAACTGGCCCGCTTTCTCGATTTTGACCCGGCCCAAACCAACGCCGCCCGCCTGGCCAATAACTACGACTGGATGAAAGACTTCTCCTTTTTGGGCTTTCTCCGCGAAGTGGGGAAGCACCTGACGGTCAATTATATGATGGCCAAAGACTCCGTCAAAAAACGCCTTTCCGGCGAAGGCGAGGGCATGTCTTTTACCGAATTTACCTACCAGCTCGTGCAGGGCTACGATTTCCTCCACCTTTACCGCCACCAGGGCTGCCAGCTTCAGATGGGCGGCTCCGATCAGTGGGGCAATATCACCACCGGCACCGAGCTCATCCGCCGCAGCGAAGGCGGGGAAGCCTATGCCCTTACCTGCCCGCTGATCACCAAGGCCGATGGGGGCAAGTTTGGCAAAACCGAAGAAGGCAACGTATGGCTGGACCCCCAGCGCACCTCTCCCTACCAGTTTTACCAGTTTTGGCTCAACGCCAGCGATGCCGATGCCGGCCGCTACCTGCGCATTTTCACCCTCCTGGACAAGCCCACCATCGAAAGGCTCGAGGCAGAACACCAGAAAGCCCCCCACCA
>CAJXMS010000348.1 GCA_913056475.1 uncultured Bacteroidota bacterium | reverse complement strand
CCCGCGGTCGACGCCTTGATCATCCTCGGCTTCTCCGCTTGGTTCCCCCAGGCGAAATATCTCGGTCTTTTCTCCTCCTTCCCGGTAGCGATAAATCACCACCCCGGTATTGCTTACCACTACCTGGGTTTTTCCCTCTTCCAGGGCACCGTCTACCGCCGCTGGTATACCCACCGGCGGCACATCCGCCGCACGACTGGGATCATTTTTTAGCTCCCTTTGCCAGCGATCGCCCAGCATCAGGTGCTGGCGGAGCCAGTTTTTCACTGGTTCCTGCCTGTTGCCATGGGTTTCGAGCAGCTCTTCTAACACTTTTTGGGCGGTTTGGTTACGCGCAGTAAGTCCTTCCAGCGCCTCTTGAGCGGCCCCGGCACGCAGCGTACCCGCTTCTTCCAGCGCTTCGATGCCTTCGGTCATGGCGTAATGATGCGACTGTAACCGGGAGAGGGCATCGGTAGCAAAGCTGGCCAGTTCCAGCGCTTCTTGCCGTTCCAAACCCCGGATTTTTTCAGAGTTGAGCTGCAGCGAAGCACCACTTACCTGTACCTCTATGCCTTCATCGGGCTGAGCCTGAAGGGTGGGAATGGCAGCCGCCAGGCACCAAGCCAGGGCCAGCGGAGTAAAAAATTGCATTGGTTTCATAAGCAAGGGATTAGAGCGTTTAAGTTTTATTAATGGGTTGGGGCTACTCGTGTTTTCTCCACCCGTTTACCAGCGGGGCAAGTTAAAGGCCAAAATCGGTTTTTCTTTCCACTGCTCCGGCAGGGTGGGTTTTTCGCCTCGGCGCAAGCGCTTCCACTGCTGCCGGGCGTAGCGATTTAGGGGCTGCTGGGGCCGGCCGGTATCTCTTCCCTCGCCGGCAAAATAGCCCCGGGGGGGCATTTTCACCGCCACAGCAAGCGCGTGAGGCGTTTTTTCGGAGCGGCTCTTTGCGGTAGCGGCCTGGACACGTCCCTTTACGGAGGGCTGCCGCCAGCCCGTACCGGGCACCTGTACTTCCCGCCCAAGCTGGCTCTTAGCCGGAGGTATCGCCGCCCACTTCCGGAGCGCCAACCCGGGAATACGCGCTGGGGCGCTCCTTGGGGAGGCTGTTTGCCGATCCGCCGCAGCCGGTACGCCCCCCTGCTCAGGCCACCAGGCTTGCGGAGCCGCGTCTGGAAGCCCCAGCCCTAAACTTATCAGCCAGAGCAAAACCGCCGCCCGGCGCCCCCAGGCCCAAAAGCTCAGCCCCCGGACCGGCGGGGAGGCCACCCGGGACAGCACCTTTTCTTCCAGGTAGGGGGGAGGAGGCGTAGCCCTTTCCCCCAGCTTATCTCTAAAAAGCTTATCGATAGGGTTATCCATTTTCTCGGGCATAACGTACTGTTTTAGGGGTGTATCCTTCATTTTCCAGCAGGCGCTGCAGCTGTTGGCGGGCTTTCCGGAGCTGGGTCTTGGAAGTACTCTCACTGATGTCCAGGCGCGCCCCTATTTCTTGGTGGCTATAGCCTTCCAGGGCATAAAGGTTAAATACCGTTTGGTAACCCGTAGGTAAGCTTCGCACCAGGCGAAGCAAATGCTCCGCATCCAGCGCCTCCTCTTCCCGGCGATGCCCGTAATCACGCTCTTCATCCATTTCTTCAAAACGGTTTTTTTGGTAGCGCAAAAAATTGAGCGCCTCCCGCACCATAATGGTTTTAATCCAGGCACCCAGGCGCCCGGTGCCGGAAAACTGATCCAGACGCCCAAAAACCTTCACAAATCCATTGGAAAGTACCTCTTCCGCTTCTTCGCGCCGCTTGCAGTAGCGCAGGCACACCGCATACATAGCGCTGGCATATCGCCGGTACAGCTCACGTTGGGCGGCAAGGTTGCCGCGCTTGCAGCGCTTCACCAGGCGGGCTTCCCCGAGCGGGAGTGGGTACACTTTGGCCATGCTTAGCGGGTTAATTCCCCTTAGAGACAAGGCCTCCGATCCATAAAGTTGCCTGGAAGCCTCATTTTCTTTCAAAGGTAGCCATAGCCATGGTTTTATGGGCCTGGCGGCCAAAAGTGATTCAGCCCCCGAGAAAAGACCTATCCCCCGCTGGCGGGGGTGCCGAGGAACGAGGCGGGGGTGGACCGTACCCCTTCGAAAAAAGGGACCAACCAAAATTCAAAACGACCAAAACTCCCTAAGGGGACGGAACGCTATCCCCCGCTGGCGGGGGTGCCGAGGCACGAGGCGGGGGTGGACCGTACCCCTTCGAAAAAAGGGACCAACCAAAATTCAAAACGACCAAAACTCCCTAAGGGG
>CAJXMS010000347.1 GCA_913056475.1 uncultured Bacteroidota bacterium | reverse complement strand
GAGAGTTTACCCCCCGCCATAATACCGGTTACCGCCGGGAAAAAGACGGCAAATACGCGCCAGAAAGGCACGCGATCCGGGGCGGTTACGGCGTCGACCGGCGCGGGGGCCAGCGAATCTCCCAAGAAAAAGGAAAGCAGCGAGAGCCCGATGGCGGTAAGTATGAAGTACTGCACTTTAACCGCCGCTCCGGCCGAACGCCAGGCCAGGGCGGTGACCAAAACGGTGGTGATCAGCGCCACGGCCTTGCCATTGAGCAGCGGAAACACCGCCGTAAGGCTTTCCGCAAAGCCCACCACGTAGAGCGCGATGGACAGGGTCTGCGCCAGATAAAGTGGAATGCCGATGGCCCCACCGGATTTGATGCCCAGCGAACGGCTGATCATGTAATAGGCTCCGCCTGCCTTTACTTCCTGATCGGTGGCAATGGCCGCTATGGAAAGGGCGGTAAGAAAGGTGATGCTGGTGGAGAGCAAAACGATTAAAATGGTGCCGCCCAGGCCGGCCTGGCCTACTACCCACCCAAAGCGCAAGTACATGATGACCCCCAGTATGGTAAGTATACTGGGGGTATAAACCCCGCCAAAGGTGCTGAGCTTCCCTTTCTGGGGAGAAGGCGTTATGGGTTCGTTTTTCACTATGATCTTTTGACCTTGCAAGATAGAACCTCTTCCCTAGTGGCGTTGATACAAAATTTTATACTTTTGATGTTTAAACATTGAAATGCTATGCAAATAGAGAAATTTCCGGCTCACGCCCGCGGTCATGCCGATCACGGATGGCTTAACACGCACCATACCTTCAGTTTTGCCGGCTGGTACCATCCACAACGCTTGCACTACGGGGTGCTCCGGGTGCTCAACGATGATTGGGTGCAACCGGGGGCAGGTTTCCCCAAGCATCCCCACCAAAACATGGAAATTATTTCTATCCCTTTGCAGGGGGCTTTGCAACACGAAGACAGCCTGGGAAACAAAGGGGTGATAAGTACGGGAGATGTTCAGGTGATGAGTGCCGGCACGGGCGTTACCCACAGCGAATTTAACGCCAGCCAAGAGGCCCCGGTGGCCTTTTTGCAAATTTGGTTGTTTCCCGATGCGAAGGGGCACGTGCCCCGTTATGGTCAGCTTCGCTACGAGGAAACGGAAGTGGAGCAAAAATGGAAAACCGTGGTGGCTCCGGGTCCGCGGGAAGACCTCCCCACCTGGATTCACCAGGAATCTTGGTTTTATTTGGGGCGCTTTAAGGCGGGAACCGAATGGTCGCTGCCCCGGCGGGCCCGGCAAAAGAGCGGCTTTTTTCTGATGGTTTTGGAAGGAGCCGCTACCGTGGCCGGCGAAACCCTAAAGAAACGGGATGCGCTCGGGCTGCAAGGAAGTGATTCCTTGAGAGGCCAAGCCAACGAGGACGCCTTCTTATTGGCCATGGAGATACCGGATCTGAAATAAGGACAAGTCTTCTTAGGCTCTTCTTTTGACCCTCAAGACGGGCAGCCGTTTTAATGTTTTCGGTCTTGTTTTCCGCTTGCTTGCTATTTGCGGAGGTAATCCTGCGGGTGCAAATAGCGTCCACCGGTCGAAGGGCCGGTGAGGGCCTTCTATCTTAAAGGGGGATTTTCGGTTATCTGGACTTTATGCACCAAAGGAGGGCGCATAGTGTGTTATATCCTATTTTAGCGCTCAGGTATACGGTTTTCCGCTTTTTTTCAAGTGACCGGAAAAGCCCTATGACCGCTAAAAAACGCTTAAAGTGCTAAGCTTCCGGCCCGGCTTCCTCGAGAGGCGTCTTCCTTAAGTCGGCCACAAAAGAACGCAAAACCGTACCGGTGGTATGAGGCATGACCACGATTTTCCACCATTGCGGGGAACCGGCAAAGTCATCGGGCACCAAGCGGTACTTCCGGGTGAGGGACAACGGGACACATTTGGCCGCTAAGGCCACGATATTCATATAAGGATTGCGGTAATAGACAACGCCCAGCTCGTCTAAAGCCTGGCAAAGTTGTTCGGTGGCTTGCATGAGCTCATTGATGCGGTTTTGCCAGCCCCGGGGACCGTGCGTTTGCAGGATCATCCAAATGCTCACGGCCTGAGCGCCATTTCTGCTGCCCACCAAGGTGTAGTCAGAACCCTGGACGTAACGGGCCTGCGGGGTGGCCGCGTAAGGCATCCAGCCCTTGCGAACCAGGAAAATGCCCGTCCCGTAGGGCGCCATGAGCATTTTGTGCGCATCTAAGCTTATGGAGTTGACGCGGGGATTCTGGAAATCGAGGGGATT
>CAJXMS010000346.1 GCA_913056475.1 uncultured Bacteroidota bacterium | reverse complement strand
CGTGCTGGACCTGCAGGGTTCTAAACGGGTGTGCATGGGATCGGATTATCCCTTCCCGCTGGGCGATCTGGAAATGGGGGCCTTCATTGAAGAAATGGGGCTGCCGGAAGAGGCGGTGGCCGATATCTTCGCCTACGCGGCCCTGGAATGGCTGGGGATAGACGATAGCAGATGGGCCGATAGCCCCGCCCATAAGACCACGGCCAAGGCCCGGCAAAAGCCGTAATTTTGTCGCCTCACCGATCCTTTGCCCTTCATGAGTGATGCGATAAAGCACGAGTGCGGCCTGGCCATGGTCCGCCTCAAGAAGCCGCTTCAATACTACCTCGACCATTACGGTACAGCTCTCTATGGGCTCAACAAGATGTACCTGCTGATGGAAAAGCAGCACAACCGGGGCCAGGACGGCGCCGGGCTGGCCAATATCAAGCTGGACATGCCCCCGGGTACCCGCTATATAAGCCGCTACCGGTCCAATGATAAGACGCCCATCCAGGACCTCTTCCAGCACATCACCCAGCGCATAGAAGCCGGCACCGAGGGCCTCCCCGAACGCCAGCAAGACCCCGAATGGCTTAAGGCCAACTTGCCTTTTACCGGTGAGCTCTTCCTGGGCCACCTCCGCTACGGCACCTACGGGGGCAATTCACTGGAACAGATCCACCCCTTCTTGCGCCAAAACAACTGGATGACACGCAACCTCATCGTGGCGGGCAATTTTAACATGACCAATGTGGACCAGCTCTTTGACCAGCTGGTAGACCTGGGCCAGCACCCCAAGGAAAAGGCGGATACGGTGACCATCATGGAAAAAATAGGCCACTTTCTGGACGAGCAAAACGAGAAACTCTACCGCAAGTACAAAAAACAGGGCCTGCCCAAAAAAGAGATCAGCCCCCGCATAGCCCGGGAGCTCAAGGTGAAGAAAATCCTCCGCAAAAGCGCCCGCTACTGGGACGGCGGCTACGCCATGGCGGGGATGATAGGCCACGGCGATGCCTTTGTGCTGCGCGATCCGCACGGCATCCGGCCCGCCTTTTATTACGAAGATGAAGAGGTATGCGTGGTGGCCAGCGAACGCCCCGTGATCCAAACCGCCTTGAACGTGGCCATCCAGGACATCCACGAGGTGCCCCCCGGCCAGGCCCTTATCATGCCCAAAACGGGCGACAGCCAGCTGGCCACCATCCGCGAGCCAGGCCCTCGAAAGGCCTGTTCGTTTGAGCGTATCTACTTTTCCCGCGGCAATGATGCCGACATTTACCGCGAGCGCCTGGCCCTGGGCCGGCAGGTATGCCCCGCCATCCTGGAAGAAGTAAGCCACGACCTCAAACATACCGTGTTCTCCTTTATCCCCAATACCGCCGAAATTTCCTTCTACGGCATGATGAAGGGCATGGAAGATTACCTCAACCGGGTAAAGAAGGAAAAGATCCTCAAATACGAAGGCCATCTGGATCCCGAAAAGCTGAGCCAGCTCCTTTCCATCCGGCCCCGCATGGAAAAATCGCTCTGGAAGGACGTGAAAATGCGCACCTTCATATCCGAAGACAGCAGCCGCGATGAGCTGGTTCGCCACGTGTACGACGTGACTTACGAAACGGTAAACCCGGACGATAACCTGGTGGTGATAGACGATAGCATCGTGCGCGGCACCACCCTCCAGCAGAGCATCCTCCGTATCCTGGACCGCCTGGGGCCCAAGAAAATAGTGGTGGTGAGCAGCGCCCCCCAGATCCGCTACCCCGACTGCTACGGCATCAACATGTCGCGCCTGAGCGAATTTGCCGCCTTCCGGGCCGCTATTTCCCTCCTGCAGAAAACCGGCCAGGGCCACATCATCGAAGAAACCTACCAGCAGTGCAAAGAGCAAAACCGCCTGCCCGACGAGGAAATCCAAAACTTCGTGGCCCAGATCTATGCGCCCTTCACCACCGGCGAGCTATCCGATGAGATCGCCCGCCAGCTCACCCCGGCAAGCATGCGCGCCGAGGTGAAGATCATTTACCAAAGCGTAGAAGACCTCCACGAAGCTTGTCCGGGCAATACCGGCGATTGGTACTTCACCGGCCAGTTTCCCACCCCCGGCGGCATGCGGGTGATGAACCGCGCCTTCATCAATTATTACGAAGGAAACAGCGAACGGAGTTATTAGCCCTCTCCCTGGAATTTCCCCGGCCCTCGGTGGTACCTAAGGCCTCACCGGCCAAATGTGACAATGCCCGCTTCTTAGCGATTCTCACCCTGTACAACAGCCGTCAAGAGAAATGACCTCAAAAGTGTTCAAGAAGATAGGG
>CAJXMS010000345.1 GCA_913056475.1 uncultured Bacteroidota bacterium | reverse complement strand
CGCCCGTAATGGACCGGGTCTGGGCCCGCGAAGCGGGCCTGGGCTGGCAGGGCAAGCATACCCTCTTGCTGAGCAAAGGCACCGGTTCTTTTTACGTGATAGGGGAGCTGATCGTAGACTTGGAGCTGGAACCTGATGCGCCCATTCGCACCGATCACTGTGGCAGCTGTACCCGCTGCATAGATGCCTGCCCCACTGACGCCATAATCGAGCCCAACCTACTGGATGCCAATAAGTGCATCTCCTACCTTACCATAGAGCTTAAAGAGGCGCTTCCCACTGAGCACCAGGAGCAGATGGAGGGCTGGGCCTTTGGCTGTGACATATGCCAGGACGTGTGTCCCTGGAATCGTTTTGCGGAGCCGCACGATGAGCCTGATTTGGCACCACACCCGCAGCTTACCGAAATGGAATGGCCGGAATGGGAACAGCTCAGCGAGGAAGCCTATCGGCGGGTGTTCAAAAAATCGGCCGTAAAGCGGGCTAAATATCAGGGGCTCAAGCGGAATATCCGTTTTTTGCAGAAACAGCCGCCGGGGGCGGGGGAAGACGCGGAGGAGGGCTAAGCTTTGGTAAGCAGGAGCTTTTGAGCGGGGAGTGGCCTTAAATTTTGATGCTAAAGGACTCCAGGATCTGATAGTTGTCCCGGTTATAGATAAAGGCGATCACCTCGCAGTTTTCCTTCACGATAGCGCTGTCCAGCGTCATGCTGTACTGAAAGGGAATGGTGTCCTGACTCAGGTCAAGCGGGCTGCCGTAGGTGGAATTAAAGGCGCCGCGGAACACGTGGTTGTGCTCATAATCGGGGTCTACGCTTTTATCGGCCATGGTTTGGGGGGAGATGATACCGTTTTCCGCCAGGTAAAGGCTTAGGTAGAGGTCGTTGCTGGGAAGGTTGCCGAGTATTTCTACAGTTCCACTGACCGAGAGCTTTCGTGCATTGTTAAAACCTTCTTCGTTAAGGGTAAGTTGAGCTAGCGCCGGTGTTTGCATGGCCTTTTGCACCTCGGTAGGCCAGCTACCCACTCCTTTGCCAATGGTGCCCGCAGAAGGGTCGAAGTCGCGCCGGTCAATGGCCGCAATGGGGACCCCAAAAAGGCCAAAGTCATAAAATAGTTCCGTTCCTTCAGACGTGCGAAAGGCCCGGGGATGTTCGGGATCGGTGTTGGCGAAGCTTCCCGCGTGAATACCGAGCAGCAAAAGGCGGTCGCCGTAAACGTCTTTCAGTCGCTTGGCTTCCTTATTGGCTGCCGGGCAGTTATTGCATTTTACGCCCGTAAATTCTTCCAGCAGTACCCGGTGTACCAGGGAATCATTGCTATTATCAGCCAGCTTGGCAATGCATCCGGGATCGATGGTACTGGAGATTCCATCTCCCTTCAGCGGATCATCCACCGTATCGCAGCTGGCCAGGGCCATAATCAGTAATAGTGGGCTGTAGAGCAAGTACTTTAGCATGGCTTAAAAATTACTGGTGATCAGGAGGGAGAAGCCGTTGGACGCCGGCACCACCCGGCAAATGCCACCTACGCAGAATACGCCTTGCTGCTGGCGCCCGTAGGTAAATTGAAATTTGGTACTGCCTTGGGTATAACCCAAAGATAAGATAGGATAATGGACGCGCAAATCGGGGTTGGGGTTGCCAAAATTGTAGGAGTTCTGTAGGGCTACGAACCAATGGGGCGCCATGGAGTACTCCGCCAGGAGCATGGCCCAGGAGCCGCGGTCTTGTTCGGTGAGCATGAGCTGCCCCTCAAAGCGGATGGAATTTTGCATACTTATGCGCCAGAGCACATCGGCTACAAAAGCATTAACGTGCACGATTTTGATATCGGTAGAAGGGGTGATGCGGTCGTCTACCACCCCATCCAGGAGGGCGGAGCGGTTGTAGGCAAAATTGTAATAGCTGAACGTGCCTTTTACCCGGGAGCTAAGCTTGGTCTTTACTTCCACGTTAAAGTCGCGGGCGTAAGTAATATCGCCGAAGCCCGGCCAGCCGGTGGTGTAGCCATCGGTACCACTGATGGTACTGTCGGTACCCAGGCTGTCGGTATAGCGATAGGTGAAATCTTTGTCCAGGGCTTTACTGTGGCTAAAGTTGAGGTTTACCAGGGTGCCGTACTTGCCGCCCAGGAAGCGACCATCTTCAAATCGATAGGACACTTCCGCCTGGAAACCGGTTTCCCCGTTGGCCTGCACATTATAGCTGTATAGCGCGGGTAGCGTGTAGGTATGGAGTTCGGCAAGGGGGGGGAGGTAATTGATCAGCAGTTCGGTAAACTGCCCTTCTCTTTGGGAGCGA
>CAJXMS010000344.1 GCA_913056475.1 uncultured Bacteroidota bacterium | reverse complement strand
CCCGCCGTATTGACTCCTTGCAAGCGGTAATGGAAAGAAAAGCCGAAGAGGTGGAAAAGGAGGCAGAAGCCGGGGCTGATTCGGCCGATTCGGTGGAGGATTCGGCGAAGGATGCGCTATCTTTCCTGGAAAAACGGGGCCTGGGAAGCGAATCTAAATCGAAAAAGCTCGAGCGCACCGAAAGTTACCTGGATATAGGCTTTGGCTTCAATCAAAATCTCGAAGAGGGGCAGTTCTTGGTGCAGGACATCCCCGGGGAGACCAACTTCTGGAAAAGCTCCTATTTCCACCTGGGTACCGGCGGTAAAACCCGCCTGGGCAATCCCTACAGCAAGCTGTACCTGAAATACGGGATCGACTTTAGCTGGAACACCTTTCATCCCATCGGTTCCGATGTACTGCGACGCGGGGATACGGCCGCTTTCTTTGCCCCGGTGGATACCGGGCAGAGCTACGAGACCAATAAATTTAGCATCGCCTACTTTAATGTGCCGGTAATGTTTCAGCTTGATTTTAGCGAAGTGGGCGAGCGGGATGAATCCTTCACCCTGGGGCTGGGGGGCTATGCGGGTATTCGCATGCGCGGCAAAAGGGAGTTGGAATACGCGACTCCCACCTTTGAGCGGGTGGAAGAAGAGGTACGCGATGATTTTTACACATCGCAGTTTCGTTACGGCTTAATGGCTGAGGTGGGCTACGGAAACTTTAAACTAAGGGCGCAGTATGACCTAAATCCCTTTTTCCGGCAAAGTCGCGGCCCCGCTTATAACCTGGCCAGCCTGGGACTAACCTTAACTTTCTAGCTGCTCCGTGGTGGCCTTAAAAGAAAAACCCCGTCAGCATTTTCATCTGACGGGGTTTGCTACTTTTTGGCACAGAAACTCGTCACTATGGACAGATCCTAAGTAGCTTCTCTTTTTGATGACCTTTTACCGTTTAGAGCAGTTTTCGGCCCCTTTGCTTTTTGACTACTTGCGCTTGCGTACCGATGTGTTTGTGGTAGAACAGGGCTGTGCGTATCCCGAGCTGGATGAGTGGGATCGGGAGGCGGAGCATCTTTTGGCCTTTGAGGGGCAGGTTTTGGTTGCTTGTGCTCGCATTATGGGTCCTCATACGATCTACCCCGAACCTTCCTTGGGGCGCCTGGCTGTGGCGCGCCCCTATCGCCATCAGGGCTGGGGTTTGCGCTGCTTACACGCTTGTTTGGAGCGGCTACAAACCCGCTACCCCAGGCAAGCGATAAAAATTCAGGCGCAGCAATATTTGGAAGAGTTTTATGCTCTTGCGGGTTTTCGGTCCATTTCCCCCGTTCCTTATGCGGATGCGGGCGTGATGCACGTAGATATGTGGCTGGAAGCCGGAAGGTAGGCCCTCGGTGGCTTAGTCGTCGTAGCTTATTACCACTTTTTCGCTGGTGGGGTGGCTCTGGCAGCTCAGGACGTAGCCCTCTTCTACCTCGTCATCTTCCAGGGCATAATTCATTTCCATTTCTACGGAGCCTTCCAGCACCTTAGCGCGGCAGGTACAGCACACCGCCCCTTTGCAGGCGTAGGGAACATCGGCCCCGGAGTCTAGCGCGGCGTCGAGAATAGAAACATCATCGGGGGCCAGCTCCAGGTGGGTTTCTTCGCCGTCGAGAACCACCGTTACTTCGCTTTTGAGATCTTTTCCACTTTTCTTCTCCGGGGCTTCGGCTTTGGTCTTGCCGGCTATTTGCTGGGCGGGGGAGGTAAAGAGCTCGTAATGGATTTTGTCTCTGGCAATACCCATGGTTTGCAGGGTATTGCTCACGGCATTGATCATGGGCTCGGGGCCACAGAGGTAGTAGCCGTCAACTTGGTGGGGCTCAAAGAAACATTCTGAAAATTTCCGGCACTTTTCTTCATCCATCCGCCCCTTTAGCAAATCGCTGCCCTGATCTTCCCGGCTCAGGATGTGGTGTACTTCAAGCCGATCCATGTAGCGATTTTTGAGGCCTTCGATCTTTTCTTTGAAGATCACGGAATTGCTGGTGCGATTGCCGTAAAATAGGGTAAAGGTGCTCTGCGGCTCTACCTCCAGTACTGATTTAAGGATGCTGTATATCGGGGTAATACCTGATCCGGCCGCAAAGGCCACGTAATGATGTGTTTGCTGCGCATCCGGGTGGGCCAGGAAATTGCCTTCTGGCGTCATGACCCGCAGGCTGCTGCCCACGGTAAGCTTTTCGTTGGCAAAAGTGCTGAAGCGCCCGTCTTCCACTTTCTTAATGGCTACCCGCAGCTCTCCGTCCAGGGGGCTGCTGCAGAGGGAATAAGAGCGACGTATTTTCTCGCCGTCTAT
>CAJXMS010000343.1 GCA_913056475.1 uncultured Bacteroidota bacterium | reverse complement strand
CATTCGCGATCTAAAGCTGCAAAACCTGCGCGCACACCTGGCAGTGGTGCTCCAGGATGTGTTCCTGTTTTCGGATACCATTTACCAAAACATTGTGCTCAATCAGGAGGTGAGCCGGGCAGAAGTAGCCGAAGCAGCGGGCTTCATCGGGGTGAGCGATTTTATCGAATCCCTTCCCGGCCAGTATGATTATAACGTACAGGAACGCGGCAATATGCTTTCGGTAGGCCAGCGCCAGCTGCTGGCCTTTTTGCGTGCTTACGTGAGCAACCCCAGCGTACTGATCCTGGACGAGGCCACCAGTTCGGTAGATACCCACAGCGAAATGCTTATCCAGCAAGCCATTGAAAAAATTACCAAGGGCCGGACTTCCATCGTCATCGCCCACCGCCTGGCTACCATCAAAAAAGCGCACAACATTCTGGTGATGGACCAGGGACAAATCGTGGAACAAGGTACCCACGAGGAGTTGCTTGCCCGCAATGGCTACTACACCCGCTTGTACGAAATGCAGTTTAAAGAAGAAGCCACGCGAACGCCTTCCTCTTAAGGGCCTGGCATTCATGCCGCGCGTTTATTTAATTTGTAGGCTATTTTCCGCCTTGCCCTTAAAAATTACCGCCATGAGCCAAACCACCCCAAGCAGCAGTAGCCATAATTTTACTTTTTGGTTTCACTTACTCATTACCCTCCTGGCCTGGGTGGGGCCTTTTTTATTTTCCTGGTACCTGATGGTTACGGCTTATCTTCTGGTGGTGCTGCAGTTCATCATTTTTGGACGCTGCCTTCTCAACGCGCGCCACGACCTGGCCGACGATAACGATGCCACCTTCTATTCTTACTTATTTGAAAAAATAGGCTACTACCCCCATCGGCAAACGCTCAAGCACTGGGTTCGACGTTACGTCTATCTTATACTGGCCGGCATCCCCCTCCTGTGGCAGCTGGCTTTGGGTTTTGAGCCCCTGCTTTTTTTCGGGCGGGAGCTTCCCTGGTAGCCTGGCTGTGCCCTGGAGGTAGGGCACATTTGGCCTCCCGGCCAAATGTGGTAATAGCCCGCGGCCACGTACCGGCTCAGATGGAGGGTAAACCCCTGCCGGTTCTCCTTCGTTACCTCTAAAAAAGCATATGGAAAGGATGAAGCAACTATCCGCCCCATGGTTCTTTTTTTTAATGGGGCTTATGGCGGCCTGCCAAGAAGGGCCCGGTAAGAGCCCTTTTAAGGCAGTAGACGCCAACGGAGACGGGAAAATAGAAGAAGCAGAACTCCAGGCCGAGCATCAGCGAAAAGATTATCACAAAACCTGGGATGAAAACTGGGACGGGCGCCTAGACCGCGCGGAGTGGAATAGCGGCCTCAAGCAGTACTTCCAGGGCTTCCGCTACCGGCAGGCACTTTACGAAAGATGGCAGCTGGATCAAGACACCTCTTCCGTAAGTCCAAGGGAGCTGGCCCATGGACTTTTCCTGCTCTATGATGCCAACGGAGACGGAATCCTCTCGCCGGCAGAATACAAAGCCCACCGCGGCACGGAGGGGTAGCCCGTACTAACGCTGCTTACCGGTGCTTTTGTACTTTTGCCCGCTACATTTCATTTTTCCCCATGATTTACCCCATAGTGGCTTACGGTGACCCCGTGCTCAACCGGCGCGGAAAAGAAATTCCCACAGATTTTGAGGGCCTGGAAAAACTCGTAGAAGACATGTTTGAAACCATGCACGCCGCGCACGGCGTGGGTTTGGCCGCCCCTCAAATCGGTAAGTCGTTGCGCCTTTTTGTAGTGGACACTTCCGGTTTCGTAGAACCCGAGGAGGAAGACGAGGAGGGGCTGGCAGATTTTAAGCAAGCTTTTATCAATCCGGAAGTGGAAGAAAGAGGGGGCGAACCCTGGCTTTTTAATGAAGGCTGTCTGAGTATTCCGGAAGTGCGCGGCGATGTAAGCCGTCCGGAATGGATTACCATCCGGTACCAGGACGAAAATGGGCAAGAACGCCGGGAAACCTTTTCCGGGATGAAAGCCCGGGTCATTCAGCACGAATACGACCACATTGAGGGCATTCTCTTTACGGAGCATCTGGCCCCCATCCGCCGCCGTATGGTGCAGAAGCGCCTAAAAAGTATCAGCACCGGTAAAGTAAAAGTGGCTTACCGGATGCGGTTCCCGAAAATGAAAAAAGCCTGATAAGCGCCTTACAGCAACTGGCAAACCCTGACTTATACAATAGGCTAAGTGCGGGAGCTTATGAGCAGTTTAAAAGAATTAACGACTACGATAAAATGCTTTCAAGCACCCTGAATGTGTTTAAAGAGGTCCAGAAAAAAGCTGATGACCTGCAATAATA
>CAJXMS010000342.1 GCA_913056475.1 uncultured Bacteroidota bacterium | reverse complement strand
GGTAGCGGAGGTACCCCAAGTCGTAGCTATCGGTAAATTCGGGGTTTACGTCGGGATTGCCCGAATAGAAGTTGCGGTTATCACTAAAACTAAAGAAGGGCGCCAAAGTCCAAAACCCCGGGCGGCTTATACGGCGGCTGTAGCTCAACTGCAAATCACTGAGCGGGCTAATGCTGTAGGTGAAAAACAGGCTGGGGAAGAGATTGAGATAGGTTCGCCTATTGGCCGTGTCCACGTCGGCCATCTGGGTAGAAATATCGGTGTATTCCAGGCGGAGCCCGGTCTGGTAGGTGATATTATCGCCTATGGCCCCGTTAAAGATGCCATAGCCTGCCCATACATTTTCGATGAAGGTAAATTGATTGGTAAAGCGCGGGTCATCTATCAATTCGCCGGCATTGTTTTCATTACTGAGGCGGTAGTCGTTATTAATGGTACGCAGGGTAGCCCGCGCGCCGGTTTCAAAGCTCTGCTCTTCGTCAAAAGGATGGACGTAATCCGTTTGGGCCAGGATACGGCGCTGTTCTTCGAGGTTATCCACCTTTTGGATCATAGTACCGGGCCGGCCTATGGTATCTTGCTCTATGGTACTGCGTTCGCGTTCGTATTCGCTGGTGTACTGCACATCGGCGGTCCATTTGTGATCCTTAAAGTCCTCGTATTGACGGGTCCAGTTAAGCGATCCTTCTAAGGTGCGCTCGGTTTCTATCTCATCATCGAAGCGGGTTACGGTCTGTACTTGCGCCCCTTCCCTATTAAAATCGCGGTAAGAGATATTTACCCGGTTATTGTCTTTTGAAGGGGAAAAGAGGAGGGAGGCAGTGAGGGTTTCTTGCTCACTGAGATCGTAATCGGCGCCCAGCCGTATATCGCCGTTTAAACCGCCCCGCGACTGGTGCCGGTCGCGAATAAAACTGTAGCTGGTATCTTCCAGCCAAAATTGCTGCTTGGAATAGGCCTTACCCGGCGCTCTATCCCATTCAAAACTCAAATTGGTAAAGAGGTTCAATTTGTTTTTGCGGTAATTGAGGGAGGCCCCCGCGCCATAATCGCGCGGATAACCACCATTGACCGTAAAGCTGCCGTTAATTCCCGCCTTATCCTGTTTTTTAAGCACTATGTTGATAATACCGGCTTCCCCTTCCGCATCGTAGCGCGCGCTGGGATTGGTGATCACCTCTATACGCTCGATCATATTGCTTTGCAAATTTCGCAGGGCACTGGCAGGATCGCTGCCGATAAGCCCCGAAGGTTTGCCATTAACCAGAATGCGGACATTTTGACTGCCCCGCAGACTCACTTCTCCTTCCACTCCCACATTTACCGACGGGAGATTATTAAGGATATCAGAAGCATTGGAGGCCGTATTGGTCAAGTCTTTTCCCACGTTAAAGATGCGCTTATCTTGGCTAAATTCCATCATTTTGGCTTCTGCCTCCACGGTGGCTTCTTCCAGCTGCTGGCTGGAGGGAAGAAGTTTTACAGGGCCCAGTTGGAGCGGTTTATTTGCGCTGATCTCAACTTTCTCTTGCTTGGTTTGATAGCCCACAAAACTGACTTCCAGAAAATAGGTGCCCGCGGCAACGCTAAGCGAGAAGCGCCCATTGGCATCGGTACTTTCGCCGGCTTTTACCGTGTCATTTTGAAGCAGCACCACGGCGGCTCCCGGCAGGGGCTCTTCATTTTCGTCTACTATTTGTCCTTTCACCTGGGCCTGGAGGGCCTTGTTGCTTAGGCCGTTGGCCAAAAGTAGGAGTCCCAGCGATAATGTTTTCAGGGCGGTAAGGGAATACTGCATATATTAGTAAAGGGCACAATCTAGGGTTTGTTTTTACTGAAAGGCGTAAAACTTTGCAAAAACAAAGCCAAATGGGAAATAGTCCGCACCGCTCTTTTAAAAAGGCTTCTTTTTAGGGATAGAGAAGCGCAGCCGTTCCCAGGTATTGGTTGCGAGTAGAGTGAAATTTATTGTGCAGTTGCCACACCTTTTGCAAGCTCTGGAACTCTTTCGACTCGCGCAAGTTGATCAAAAACAGGGAGCTTTCTCCTACGGCGAATTTTTCCCTTTCGGCAGCGGCCAGCTCCCGGTAATTATTGGCCATTTGCCGGGCTTCTTGAACTTGCTGAGCTTGCAACTGGTAAGACCGGCGCAGGGCCCTTAGCTTATTGGTGAGTTCCCGTCTTTTTTGTTGCCGCTTAAGCTGGAGGGTATTCATTTTCACCTGCGCCTTTTGTTGCGCTCCGCGGGCTTTGCGCAGAAAGAGGGGAAAAGAGGCGCTAAACCCCCAAGTATAATTTTCCGGATTGTACTGCTGCCACAATTCGGCGGCTGGAGCGGGTTGGCTTAG
>CAJXMS010000341.1 GCA_913056475.1 uncultured Bacteroidota bacterium | reverse complement strand
CTTGAAAATAGTCTTTCGTCCTTTTTTTCTGCAGGAAATAAAGAAGCAACCGACCGGAGGAAGCTCGCGAATTCCTTTAAATTAAAAGTGCCAGGAGGCAAAAAACCCCGCTGCTGGTTGCGCTTCATTGGCATTCCTTCGCCTTTACTAAGTTCAGCGGGCGAGCTCCCAAGGTCGCTTCCCGCTTGCACTAAGGAAAGGCTTTTACCTGCTGCACTCAAGGCAAGAGGCCGGGGCCAAAGACCTGCAGAAGCCTCATGGGCGAGGTTATTTTTGAAAAGACATCTCTAGACGACCTCCCAGAATCGGACCATTCGTCAAGTGAAGCCGAGGAGCCGCGGTGGTCGTTTATGACATTCATTAGAACGGAGAACTAGCAAATTCAGAAGCATTTTATATGCGCTGGGGTCTGTTTAAAATTATCGGGGTCTGACCAAAATAATTTTAATAAACAACATTTTAATTTGTATTAAAAACGTTTAGGACCGCTATTATAGCAAGTATTATTTTTCTCATCGTGGTCCTAATTTACGTCCGTAATAGAGATGTCTTTTTCTTTCATATTTATAATCCAAAACGATAGAGTCTCCTTCGAAAAATATCTCTCCCCGGGCTTCATAAGTGCCATTGCCACCAAACCAGCCTTGGTGGTCATAGCCATAGGGCCCAGAAGGAATAAATTTGCTAACCTGAGTGGGATAGGTGGAACGGGGGGCTCCCATACCCAGGTCGTAACGGCTGTAGAAGGTATCTTTCCGGTTAAAGAGATTGATCACCCGCAACTGTTCCCCCATTGGGTCTAAAATACTGGCCGAAAGCGTATCTAAAAAATGAATAACCTTGGAGGAGAAGACAAAGGAATCCTGGCTGCCCTTACGGGCTATCTTGAATTTACCGTGAATGTCGAGCTCGTTACGCGACTCTACCAGGTAAAACTCCTTGGTGACAGAGTCCCGCCCGGTCCACACGGTGCTATCACAGCGCCGGTAGCTGCCCTCCATTACGTAGGAAACCGGAATGGTGGCGGGGCGGGGCACATGCTCAAAGCGCCGCTCCACCGACGTGTCATGGATTACTTCCGTGCCCAGGTACCAGGTGTGGTGAAGCTCCGGCCCTTTCCACTTGGGGCGGAAACCCATGGCGTAGCCGGTGTACTCATCGCCGGCCGAAGCAAAAATGGGTTCATTTGTTAGGATATGAGACCCGGTAGAACCAATGTAGAAGTCGGCCTGAAAAGAATCAACCCCAAAACAGGGATCGTAATTTTCACAAGCGGGATCTTGGGGATCCCAACAAAGCTTTTCCTTCGGGTCTTTACAACTGGTGGTGATAAAGACCAGGCCGAGAATCATTAAAGTGAGGCGTTTCATAGGCGGGGGCTTACTTTTTTCCGGCGGCTTTGAGGGCTCTTATCTCTTTCCGCGCCGCTTTTAGTTCTTCATTTAACTGGATAAGATGTAGCGTGAGTTCCTCTAAGATTTCCAATAACTGGGACAAAAAATTGCTATCCAAACGAATAATGTCGTAATTTGCGACATTAAACAGCGTAAAAAACGCTTATTATGTCATATCTAAAGCTTGTTGCTACAAAAATACGCAAAATGCGGGCGTTTAAGGCCTTGAGTCAGGAATATGTAGCCGCTCAGTTGGAGATAAGCCCGCGGCAGTACCAGCGTATAGAAAGCGGTCAGTGTGATCTGAGCTTGCGACGTCTGGAGGAGATAAGCCAGGTTTTGGAGGTGGAGCCCCCTGAGCTACTGGGCATGGACGAAAAATACGTGCTGGAAAATAGCAGGAACAGCGGTTTTGGGCAAGGCTTTACCCATAACCCCCTCACGGAGCAACTCCTTACGCAATACCAGGAACAGATCAAGCAGCTTAAGGAGGAAGTGGCATTTTTGCGGAAACGCTTAGAGCGAACCTAGCGAAGAAGGAGGCCCTTTCAATGAGGGACTGGTCCTAACGGACGCGTATTTCGATTAGAAAGTTCAAGAAAGGCCTGCCCCGATCCTTTCGGGGCCTGCCCCGATCCTTATCGGGGAGGCGTGAGAGGACGATAAAAGCGCAGTCTCGCCAGTGGCGAGAGGAAACTCGCTAAAAGCGTGAAGGACGATCGCAACGAAGTTATGGGGCTTTATAGACAGACACTACACAGGGTTCCCTACCTTCGCGGCGTGTTATCCAAAAAAGCCAAATACGCCATCAACGCTTTGGTGTATATCGCCCGTCAGGAGGCCCAAGACGATGCCACGCCCATACCCGCCGGGGTGATCGCCGAAGCCCAAAACATTCCGTCCAAGTTTTTGGAAGCCATCCTGCTGGATTTGCGCCATGCCGGTATCTTATTGAGTCGTAAGGGCAAAA
>CAJXMS010000340.1 GCA_913056475.1 uncultured Bacteroidota bacterium | reverse complement strand
AGCACCTTTTCTTCTTGATCTTGGGTTATTTCGAAAAGGATCTCTCCGGATTCGCCGTCCCGGGCCACCGTTCCCAGGGGAACTTCTAGAACCTCATTTTTACCGCGCGCACCGCTGCGTTCGCTGCTGCGGCCATTTTCTCCTGCCTTGGCCTTGATGTGCTTACGGTATTTTAAATGTAGAAGGGTCCAGTACTGGGCGTTGCCCCGTAGTACCACACTACCTCCATCTCCGCCGTTTCCCCCATCGGGACCACCTTTGGGGGTAGTGCGGTCACGGTGCAAGTGAGAAGAACCGGCGCCCCCTTTACCGGCTTTACAATGGATTTTAACGTAATCTACGAAGTTTTCCTGCATCTTAAGGACGGGCGTCAACCGCTTCAAATAAGCGTTTCGTTACCTCGTCTATAGTACCCATACCGTTTATCTGGTCAAGCTTGCTTTGGGATTGGTAATACTTTTTGACGGGTTCTGTTTCCTGGCGGTAAACGTCAATTCGCTTTTGGATAACGGCTGGGTCGGCATCATCGCTGCGTCCGCTCACTTCGGCGCGGGCCAGGAGGCGTTTACGAAGCTCCTCCTCTTCTACTTCCAGGGCCAGCATGGCGGTGATTTGCGTTTGGTGCTGCTCCATAAGCTTATCCAGGGCCTGGGCTTGAGCGGTGGTGCGCGGAAAGCCATCGAAGATAAAGCCCGCCGCTTCCGGGTGTTTATCCAATTCTTGCGCTAGCATATGAATGGTAAGCTCATCCGGAACCAACTGGCCTTGGTCTATATAGGCCTTGGCCTTACGCCCCAGGGCGGTTTCATTTTTAATGTTATACCGAAAAATATCGCCAGTGCTAAGGTGAAAAAGCTGGTAATGGTCCTGGAGGCGTTCTGATTGGGTGCCTTTTCCCGCCCCCGGCGGCCCGAAGAGTACAAGGTTTCGCATGATGATAAAAGATAAGCCAATGCGGGGCGCCTGGCGTTCCCGCAGGGTTTAAAAACTGATGAAGCGCCAAAATTAGGAATTTAAGGCCAGTAAGAGCCGGCCGGGGAGCGGAGGCATTATTGTACCTTTGTAGGTCTGATTTTTTGCAACCAATTTCCTCGCTCTTATGGCATCTACATACTGCGTGATCATGGCAGGCGGCATCGGCAGTCGCTTCTGGCCGGTCAGCACCAGCGAATTTCCCAAGCAATTTCACGACATCCTGGGAACCGGTAAAACCCTGATCCAGCAGACTTTTCACCGTCTTACCCGGCTTACCGCGGCGGATAAAATTTTGGTAGTAACGCATCAGCGCTACGCAGAGCTGGTGGCAGAACAACTTCCGGAAATGCCCCCGGAAAATATCATCCTGGAGCCTGCCCGGCGCAACACAGCTCCCTGCATAACTTACGCAGCTTACCGCATCAAAAGCAGGGATCCGGAGGCCAATATGCTGGTAGCCCCCAGCGACCATCTAATTACAGATGAGCCTGAATTTGAGCGTATCACCAAATTAGCCCTGCACACCGCAAGTGTGCATCCTTACCTGCTTACCCTGGGCATCAAACCACACCGCCCCGATACGGGCTATGGCTACATTCAGTTTACCGAGCAAGACCAGGCGGCCGAAAAGGAAGTTAAAGTGGTGAAAACCTTCACGGAGAAACCCGACTCCGACATGGCGCAGCAGTTTCTGGATTCCGGGGATTTCCTGTGGAACTCTGGTATTTTTATTTGGAGTGTAAACACTTTTCTAAGAGAACTGAAAGAACACCAGCCGGAACTTAAGGCCACTTTTGAACAAGACCTTTCCGTTTACGGCTCTGAACGGGAAGGGGCCTTTATGGAAGAAATTTATCCCAGCTGCCGCAACGAGAGCATCGATTACGGCCTGATGGAAAAATCATCTCAGGTATTTGTGATCCCGGCCGACTTTGGCTGGAGCGACCTGGGTACCTGGGGCAGCCTTTACGGGCACAGCCAACGAGATGAAGAGGGCAACGCGGTCCAAGGCAAAAAAGTGCTGGTCTATGAATGCCAAAACAATATCATTCGCCTTAAAGATGAGAAAATAGCGGTGCTCGATGGGCTGGAAGGGTATATCGTAATCGATACCCCGCACGCTCTCTTGGTATGCCGCAAGGAAAACGAGCAGCATATTAAATCTTATGTGAACGAGGTAAAATTGCAATTTGGAGACAAATCGGGCATTTA
The DNA here is from genome assembly GCA_913056475.1 of uncultured Bacteroidota bacterium. Classification (GTDB taxonomy): domain Bacteria; phylum Bacteroidota; class Bacteroidia; order Flavobacteriales; family Schleiferiaceae; genus CAJXMS01. Next base: position 179 of record CAJXMS010000340.1, on the reverse strand, counting down.
GCACCTCCCTCCTCTCCTTACCAGGTGGATTTTACCGGGCGAGGATCCCTTCTCGGGGAAGGGTAAAAAGGGGTGTCCGCCGGTAATCCTGGTGCTCTCTATATTACCTTGTAGCAGGTTTCATTTGGCCGCCAGGCCCCTAAAAATAAAGCCAGAATACTGCCCAAAGAAAGAGCTAA
>CAJXMS010000339.1 GCA_913056475.1 uncultured Bacteroidota bacterium | reverse complement strand
GAACTGACCGAAAGCCCCGGCGGCGCCCGCCAATGGGTGGCCAAAGACCCTAAAGTAATGGTCCCCCACGCCTTTGATACGGCCCGGAAAGTAAAACCGGCCATGCTTACTACCGACCTGGCGATGATCAAAGATCCGGCCTACCGAAAAATATCCCGGGAATTTTACGAAAATCCGGAGGCTTTTGAAGAGGCCTTCGCCAAAGCCTGGTTTAAACTGACCCACCGCGACATGGGGCCCAAAGAACGTTACCTGGGGCCAGAGGTACCGGAAGAAGAATTTCTCTGGCAAGATCCCATCCCCGACGCTGATTATGAAACCATCGCGAGTGCTGGCATTCAATCCCTGAAAGAGGATATTAAAGCGGCAGACCTATCCACCCGCGACCTGGTACACACGGCCTGGGCTTCGGCTTCTACTTTCCGGGGTTCCGACTTTAAAGGAGGGGCCAACGGCGCCCGGATTCGCCTGGAGCCCCAGCGCAGTTGGGAGGTGAATCGACCCAAAGAGCTCGACCGTGTCCTTAGCATCTATACCCAGATTCAAAAGGACTTTAATGAGGCCCACGATGCCAAGCAGGTCTCGATGGCCGACCTCATCGTGCTGGGCGGGGCCGTAGGCGTGGAGCGCGCTGCTCGGAAAGCAGGCGTAGAAATAGAAGTACCCTTTAACCCCGGAAGAACCGATGCTACCCAGGAGCAGACCGATATAGAAGGTATGGCCGTACTGGAGCCCATCGCCGATGGCTTCCGGAACTACCAAAAGACCCAGTATACCTTTACCACCGAAGAACTCCTGGTGGATAAAGCGCAGCTCCTCAATCTTACTGCCCCTGAAATGACCGTTTTACTGGGCGGTATGCGCAGCATGGATCTTAATTACGATGGCTCTGACCACGGCATTTTAACCGATAAGCCTGGGGCCCTTACCAATGATTTCTTTGCTCACCTGCTGAGCATGGAAACCAAGTGGGAGGCCCAAGGAGAGGATAAAATGCTTTTTGAAGGCCGCGACCGCCAAACTGGAGAGCTCAAATGGACGGCCACTCGCGCAGACCTGATATTTGGCTCAAATTCCGAATTGCGCGCTCTAGCGGAGGTTTATGCCGCCGAGGATGCCCAGGAGAAATTCGTCAAAGATTTCGTAGACGCCTGGACCAAGGTGATGAATCTGGATCGCTATGACCAAATTTAAGGGGTACTGGACCCCGGCCTGATCTTAAAAACCCCGCCCCAGGCGGGGTTTTTTGTTTCCAGGGAGTTTGAAATTACCGAGGGTCAATCCGGCTATGGACGGGCTTTTTTGTAAAGCTCAAAAAAGCGGAGGGAATAATCTACAGGCGCGCTTCCAGGGGGAGCAGGAGCGCCCTTCCTCCGGATTTGATAGGGGGTGTCTCCCGCATTCTTGGCCCGCAGTAGGTGAAGATTGCCATAGCGCACCAGGTAGGCCTTGGCTCGCCAGTGCTGAGCGAGCTCCTTGGGGGCTTCCAGGTGGGTTTCCGCCGGGAGGTGCCGGGCCAATAGGTGGGCATCGTGAACGAGCTGGGCATTGCGTTTGGGCGTACCCGCTCTTTGCAAAGTGAGTCCTAAAGCCAGGGTGGCCACTACCGGGGCCAGCGTCCTTACAATGCGGCGCTTGCGTTGGCTTCCGGCCAGCACCTGCTGCCAGCGGGGCAGGAAAGGCCCTACCAGGGAGGCCACCGCCAGGGCCAGGAGTGGCGTGGTGGTTTGCAGATAAAAGGGCCTTTGCACCGCGGTAAGCATCAGGGGAAGGATCCCAGCGAGGGCTAAAGTTCCTAAAAAACCAAAAGTCTTCCAGTCAGGCGACCATCTCCTTTGGCCGAAGGCCCATACCGCCCCGGCCAGCAAAGCCGGTAAGACAAGCTGCTGGGCCAGTACGCCCAGGATAAAGGCACGATTGCTTACCGTGGGTACCTCCTGGATGCGATGGAGCGTGCGATCCAGCAGGTAATAGGACATGCTCTGGTGGGTGTGGGGGTGCCACCAGAGAAGGGCGAGGCTCCCCAGCAAAGTAGCGGTGGTGAGCAGCAGGAACCACAAGGTGCGAACTTTTGAGGGGCGCCGGTAAAAAAGCCAGTAAAGGACAGGTAATACCAGGGGATAAAGCCCGGTAAACCCTTTCACTAAAAAAGCTCCCGTAAGCAGCAAACCCGCCCCCAAAGCGGCCAGGTAGGGGGGGCGCTCCTGGCGCAGCGCCTCGTACTGGAGCAGGATAGCGCCCAGAATAAAAGGCAACATGGTATTTTCCATGATATTGTGCCGGTAAGCCCAAAAAACAATGGGCATGCCCATCCATAGCAAAAGTGGAAACCAGACGCTTTCCCGGCGGCTAGGCTGTAGGCGGCGCCAAAAATAAAC
>CAJXMS010000338.1 GCA_913056475.1 uncultured Bacteroidota bacterium | reverse complement strand
TTGGCTTTGAAAGTCCATCTCCAGGAGGGCCGTATCTCCGGGAGCCAGGGGCTGGGCCAGCGAGGCCTGGAGCACGGTACCCCGCACCTGATGGCTTAGGGGCGTGCCATCTTGCTGGAGGCTCTGAATGCGATGGTACCCTATTTCACTGGGTTTGAGCTTTTGGATGCGGTCTTTGACCCGGCCGTCGGGATCGGGCAGGTTGCGCGAGCGCGTGTCCATCATGCTATTGGGCTGGAAAGCATTGAAATACAGATGATAAAACACCTCCCGCAGCGTATCCGGGGAGTGGTTGATGTAGCGCAGTTCCTGCTGCCCTTGCAGGCGATGGTTTTCCGTATTGAGTTCCACTTGCATGCGGTAGTGTACTTCTTGCTGCCAGGAATTCATTTGGCCGGAGGCCAAATGGGCCCAGCCCAGCCAGGTAAATAGAGCCACAAAAAGAAGTTTAATGGATGCTTGCATAGGGCGTATAGGGTAAGAGGGAATGGGTAAAAAGCGGGTTAAAAAACATCGTGAGCTTCGTGGGTTTGATCCAGGCGCACGCCTTTTTCGGTGTGTTTTACGGTGCAAATTTCGTGTTGATGATCGTGCTCCAGGAAGAGGAAGTAGCCTTGATCAGCGGCTTCGTTCAGGAAAGCGGCTTTTTCGTCCAGGGTTACCAGTGGACGGGTGTCGAAGCCCATCACCCAGGCCAGGGGTATGTGGCCTACCGAGGGAAGGAGATCCGCCATGTACACGATGGTTTTATCGCCGTAGGGGATGAGGGGGATCATCTGCGCATCCGTGTGGCCGCTTACCATCAGTACGTCAAATCCCAGCTCGGTGGGGAGGCGCTTATCGCTATCCTCGGGGACTTCTATAAAGTGGAGCTGACCGCTTTTTTCCAACGGTTGGATGTTTTCCGGCAAGAAGGAGGCTTTTTCGCGGGCGTTGGGTTTGGTAGCCCAGCGCCAATGGCGGGCGTTGCTCCAGTAACGGGCCCGGGGGAAAAAGGGCCGTAGATCGCCGCTTTCCGGGTCGCGTTCTACGGCACCGCCTACGTGGTCAAAGTGCAGGTGGGTGATGAATACGTCGGTAATGTCCGCGCGGCTTAAGCCTTGTTCTTTAAGGGCCCGGTCCATGTCGTGATGACCTTCGCGGTAGTAGAAGCCAAAGAATTTTTCGCTTTGCTTGTGCCCCATGCCGGTGTCGATGAGGATGCGGCGCTCGCCCTCTTCGATGAGCAGTAGGCGGAGGGCCCAGGTGCACATGTTGTTTTCATCAGGGGCATTTTTCTTCTGCCAGAGGGATTTGGGCACTACGCCAAACATGGCCCCGCCGTCGAGTTTAAAAGTGCCGAGTAAAAGGGGGGTTAATTTCATAGAAATGGTAGAGGGCTTTTGGCCAAAATTAAGTTTATTTGAGAAGAATTTAGCTAAACTTTCCGCTATGAGGCGCATGACTTTATGGATGGGGGCGGTTGCCCTGGGGGCCTTTGTGGTGGGCTGCCGCTCGGATACGCCGGCCGCCGCGGCGGAGGCAGCGCACCTTGAGCCTCTTAGGTATAGCCGGGATCCTTTTTCTCACCGCTTGGATTGCGCTCAGCCCGAGCCCTGTGTAAGATTGGTTTTGCCCCGGCTGGTGCTGGCTGATACGCAGGCTGTAGCGCGCCGCATAGATGCCTGGCTTTTTGAGCTGATGATGAGGGGGCTGCCCCTTCGCAAAAGAGACTTTAACAGCCGGGCGACTTATGCGGATAGCTTATTTGCCCATTATCAGCAGCTTAAGGGCGTGAAGCGGGCGCTGCCGAGGTACCCCTCGAGGCTGCGTTCGGTGATGCGGACGCGCTTCGCGTCGCCCTCCGCGACGCGGCGCGCCGCCTTGCGGGCGAGGGTCCCGAGGGTCCGCTCGAGGGTGCGGACGCCCGCCTCGCGGGTGTAGGCGTTGATGACCTTGTGGACGGCGCCGTCGCTGATCGTCAGTTGTTTCGCGCCGAGCCCGTTCTCCTTGATCTGCCGGGGCACCAGGTAGCGCTTGGCGATCTCGAGCTTCTCCTGCTCGATGTAGCTGTTGAAGACGATCGTCTCCATGCGGTCCATCAACGCCTCGGGGATCTGCTGTTGGTAGTTCGCCGTGGCGATGAACAGCACCTCGGAGAGGTCGAAGGAGACGCCCAGGTAGTGGTCGACGAAGTTCTGGTTCTGCGCGGGGTCGAGGACCTCGAGCAGGGCGGAGCTGGGGTCGCCCTGGTACGACATCCCCAGCTTGTCGACCTCGTCGAGGAGGAAGACGGGGTTCTTCGTGCCGGCGGTGCGGATGCCCTGGATGATGCGCCCGGGCATGCTGCCGATGTAGGTGCGGCGGTGCCCGCGGATGTCGGACTCGTCGCGCGCCCCGCCG
>CAJXMS010000337.1 GCA_913056475.1 uncultured Bacteroidota bacterium | reverse complement strand
CCGGAAGATATCCACATGGCGGATGTCATGCGGCTTTTTGACGGGGCCATAGCCCTCCTGCCTTGCGTCACCTATAAGTTTTACGAGCGCTGTGAAGAATGTACCGACGAGGAAACTTGCGGCATCCGGGAGGTATTTATGGAGATCCGCAACGAAACGGTACGCAAGCTTAAAGCTTCTACCCTGGCGGCCATTATGAAGCGGGAAGACCAGCTCAGCCGGACCACAGGCAAGCCCCCTTCATCCAACGGGGCTTAAGCCTTGATTATAATACATTTGTGGCGCACTTATGATTTGGCAGCAGCTGCGTAATATCGACTTCTGGCTAGGCGTTAAAAACCGCTTCCTTCAGGTCTGCACTCCTCTCATTTTCTGGCTTAGTCTGTTCAATGTGGGGGTGATCCTTTACCGGGTGGGCTTTAGCATCGATCCGGCCTTTAGCTTTTGGCTACAGCGGTTTTACCTGGGCTCTGCCATCCTACTTTTGGGCTTACTGCTGCTGCGGGCCCTGTTGCGCCTTTTCAATCCGGAGGTAACCTTGTGGCGGCGCGCCACTGCCTTTATCCCCACCCTGCTCCTGGCCACGGTTTTAACCGGAAGAGGGCTTTTCTTTGCCGCCCCGGAAGCAGCAGGGCCCTTTCTTTCCTGGCTGGTAGGAGACGGGGTGCTCAATCTCCTTTTCATCGCCATCTTTTTGATCGAAGCCAGTAAAAGCAGCTTTGGCTTCCTGGATGCCTCCCTCCATCCCGCCCTTATTTTCGTCCTTAGTTTTCTCGTTATCATTTTCTTAGGCACCGGACTCCTGCTGCTGCCCAATGCCACCGTAGGGGACATCAGCTTTATCGATGCCCTTTTTACCAGCACCAGTGCGGTGTGTGTAACGGGGCTCATCGTCCTGGATACCGCCCAGGATTTCACCTTCCTGGGGCAAACCTTCATTCTCATTCTATTGCAGATCGGCGGGCTGGGCATCATGACTTTTACCAGCTTTTTCGGCTTCTTTTTTAAGGGAAACACCTCCTTTCAGAGCCAGATGTTTTTTAAGGACTTTGTAAACGAAAGCCAGGTAGGCGCCATTTTCAAAACCCTGATCCGGATCGTGATCTTTACCCTCAGCCTGGAGCTATTGGGCGCCGGCCTTATCTACCTGCTGGCGCCGCAGGGCGTATTTAGTAGCCAGGGAGAGCAGATTTGGTTTAGCGTCTTTCACGCCATTTCCGCCTTTTGCAATGCGGGCTTCTCTACCCTTTCCCAGAGCCTTTATGAACCGGGCTTCCGGACGGCTTACCACCTCCAGTTGGTCATCGGCCTCCTCATCATAGTAGGGGGCCTGGGCTTCCCCATTATTTTCAACTACGCCCACCTGCTTAAATCTATGCTCCTGCGCTTCATTCGGAAATTTCGCAGCAATATCCCCTACATTCACATCCCCCGGATCATCAATATCAACACCAAAATAGTGGTTACCACCACCCTCATCTTGATCTTTTCCGGCATGGCCTTCTTTGCCATCGCCGAGTACGGCAACACCCTCGACCAAAAGGGCTGGTACGGAAAGATGGTCACCGCCTTCTTTGCCAGCGTAACCCCCCGCACCGCGGGCTTCAATACCGTAGACATGACCCAGCTGGCCATGCCCACCATCCTCATTTACCTCCTGCTGATGTGGATTGGCGCTTCCCCGGCTTCCACGGGCGGGGGCATTAAAACCAGTACGGTAGCCGTAGCGCTGCTCAACACCCTCAGCCTGGCCAAGGCCAAAAACCGCGTGGAGATCTTCCGCCGCGAGATCGATAATGAATCCATACGCCGGGCCTTTGCCATCATTCTGCTGTCCTTCCTTTTCATCGGCTTCTCCATCTTTCTGGTGGCCGCCTTTGAGCCACAGCTACGTCTGATCGATATTATCTTCGAGTGCTTCTCTGCCTTCGGCACCGTAGGCTTAAGCCTGGGCATTACCAGTGCCCTGAGCAGCGCCAGCAAGATGGTCATCATCGCCTCCATGTTCATAGGCCGGGTAGGTACCCTCACCCTCATCGTGGCCCTCACCCGCAAAATCCGTACTTTAAGTTACCGCTATCCCCGCGAAAGCATATTCATAAACTAAATCTCTCCCCATGAAATTCGTCATTATCGGTTTAGGCAATTTTGGCTCTGCCCTCTCCATCAGCCTCACCCACATGGGCCACGAAGTAGTAGCGGCCGACTACGACATGGACAAAGTAGAAAGTTACAAAGACCAGATCACCCACACCATCCAGGTAAACGGACGGGAAATGAGCTCCCTGCAAACCTTGCCCCTGCAAAATGCCGACGCCGTGATCGTAGGCATCGGGGAAGACTTTGGCTCCTCCGTAGAGGTTACGGCCAATCTCAAGCAAATCGGCGTT
>CAJXMS010000336.1 GCA_913056475.1 uncultured Bacteroidota bacterium | reverse complement strand
TTTTAGGTTGCGGGTATCATAGTCGACCAGGTCCCGCTCCCGGTAGCCGGGCCGGTAGAAGATGCCCAGGCCGGCGGAGTTATTGGACTTGACATTTTCAAAGGAGCGGAAGTCATTATTGGAGGCCAGGCTCTCGTCACCGTAGCGGTTTACGGCGTCGTAGCGGCCGGGATTATCCCGTCCCACGGGCGATTCCTCCACGGGATCGTAGTTGGTAGCTTCCCAGTCATTGGCCGTGAGGTAAGAAAGGTTGAGTTTAAAGGCAAAGTCATCCCGCTCATCATCAAAGAGGGAGAAGCCTTCGGCGTAACGCACCGCTGTGCGGGTTAGGGCCCGCTCCCCCACTTTCACGCTGGCACTGAGCCCCTGATAATCGAAGGGGTTTTTGGTTTTCATGGCGACTACCCCGTTGAAAGCGCCCGGTCCGTAAAAGGCGGTACTGGCACCAGCGATCACGTCTACATTGACCAGGTCGAGTTCGGAGGCGCCCAAAAAATTGCCCAGAGCAAAGTTGAGCCCCGGAGCCTGATTATCTACCCCGTCGATAAGCTGGAGGGAGCGCACCGGCGAGGTGGAATTAAAGCCGCGGGTGTTGATGATCTTGAAGCCCAGGCTGGCGGAAGTGACGTCTACCCCCTTAAGATGCCCCAGGGCGGCGTAAAAGTCAGAAGCGGGCGTTTCCTTGATGGCCAGGGCATCGAGGGCTACCACGGTAAGGGCACTCTCCTTTTGCTTTTCGCTCAGCCGCTTTTCTACCACGGAAACTTCCTGGAGCATGGCCTGATCAGCGGCCAGCTCAAACTTTAAATCCGTCGCCGCGCTCGTAAGCTGGCGCGTAATGGTTTTGTAGCCTATTAAACTTATTTCCAGCGTTACCGGGAAGGCCCGTGCGGGCACCGCCAAAGAAAACCGCCCTGCCTCATCGGTAGTGGCGCCCTGGGCGCGTTCTTTTAAAACGACATTGGCCATAAAAACGGGCTTGCCGTTTTGGGCCTCAATCACTTTACCGGCAATGGTTTCCTGGGCGCGGACTGTGGTAAGTCCGGAAAAGAGCGCTACCACCACCATCCAAAAGGGGATCATCTTCATTGTCTTGCCAAAATTCGGTGGGGCAAACTACAAAATAATTTCAGGGCTTGCCTTACTTCGAAAGGGACCTCCGCATGGAAAGGATTGATAATTTTGCCCGCCATGATAGCGCAGCGCAAAGTAATTGTGGTCCTGCCCGCCTACAACGCCGGGCGTACCCTGGAAAAAACCTTTCGGGAAATCCCCTTCCCGCTGGTAGATGAAGTGGTCCTGGTAGACGATAAAAGCCGGGATAATACCGTGGAGCTGGCCCGCCAGCTGGGGATTCGCCACATTATAAGCCACCAGGAAAACCGCGGCTACGGGGGCAATCAAAAGTCTTGCTACCAGAAGGCCCTGGAGCTGGGGGGCGATATCGTGATTATGCTGCACCCCGATTATCAGTACACGCCCAAGCTTATCGAAAGCATGGCGTATCTCATCGCCAACGAGGTATATCCGGTGGTTTTGGGCTCTCGTATCCTGGGCCGCGGCGCCCTGCGCGGGGGCATGCCCTGGTACAAGTATTTGGCCAACCGCCTTCTTACGGGCTTTCAAAATGAACTGCTGCGCCAAAAGTTAAGCGAATACCACACCGGGTACCGGGCCTTTTCCGGGGAAGTGCTGCGGAGAATCCCCTTTGAGCGTAACAGCGATGATTTTGTGTTTGACAACCAAATGCTGGCGCAGATCTTCTACGCGGGCTTCGAAATAGCAGAGATCACCTGCCCCACCAAGTACTTTGATGAGGCCAGCTCCATCAATCTGCGCCGCAGCGCTATTTACGGGCTGGGGGTGCTCCAGGTGTCTCTGGAATACCGGCTCAATAAGTGGGGCTTGCTGCGTTCTGCCTACCTAAAAGCCTAAAGGAGGCCCCCTCCCCTGCCGTTTAAAGATCTGCGCCTGGGGCTTTGGAAGAAGTTTTAAGGATCATTTGCAATAGCCGGTAAGGGCCCCAGGGCCTGTGTCCGAAAGGGGCGGCCTCATTCCAGCCTGGCGCCATCGCCCCAACTAAGTCGGTACCTCTCCCCCCGGTGCAAGGCGGTAAGCCTTTATAAGCTTTAATCCCACTGCTGCAGAAAACGATCCAGCTCTTTATCCTTCACGTAAAGCTGGTAACAGCGGCGTACCGACCGCAGGAACTCATAATCATTCATCCGGCGCATCCGCACCGGGGAATATTTACAATAAAACATAAAGGCTTCTAACTCGCTGCGCTTAAGACCCGTAAGCTCCATCACCCGCTGGCGATTGTTGCTCTCCCGCAGCTTTTTTCGGTACGCGTCTTCCTTTTGCAGCTGGGCCAGCTTACGGAGTTGCCGCG
>CAJXMS010000335.1 GCA_913056475.1 uncultured Bacteroidota bacterium | reverse complement strand
CCGTAGTGGGCTCGTCGGCAAGCAGCAGTTGCGGGCCGTTGGCAATCGCCATCGCAATCATAACGCGTTGGCGCTGCCCGCCCGAGAGCTGATGCGGAAATGCACCCAGGCGCTTGGCTGCTTCAGGCAGGCGAACCTGCTCGAGCAAGTCAACAATCCGATCACGCGCCTGTGATGCACTCAAACCCTGATGAATACGCAATGTCTCACCGATTTGCTTTTCAATCGTGTGAACTGGATTAAGCGAGGTCATGGGCTCTTGAAAAACCATGCCTAAAAGCCCACCGCGTAGGGCTTGCAGCCGTCGTGGCGGAGCGCCAAACAAGTCCTCTCCGTGCAGGCGTACCTGCCCGCTTGGATGATGCGCGAGTGGGTAAGGCAGTAACTGCGCGATGGCGAGCGCTGTAACCGACTTCCCCGAACCGCTCTCACCGACCAGCGCGAGGGTTTCGCCGGCATTGACGTGAAAGGATACCCCTTTGAGAATGGTCTCATCGGGGTTGTACCCAAACTTTACCTCTTTGAAAGTAATATCTCCTCTCACCTGTTTCAGCTCGAGCTGCCCTTTGTCTTCTATGTGCGAATCCGTTTCCAGTACGCGAAAAACGCGTTCACTGGCTACCATGCCCATTTGCAGGGTATTAAATCGATCGGCCAGCTGGCGTAAGGGGCGGAAGAGCATATTGATGAAGATGATTATGGCGGTAATCTCCCCCAGGGTGATCTGGGTCATGCTCTCCGGGATGGTGCGGTCGGTAAGCTGATAAAAAAGCAGCTCAAGGGAAAATTTGCCTCCACTTTCTGCCGCTTGTAGGCCGCCGTACCAGACCACCAGGCCAATGCTGATGGCGCTCATGATCTCAATGACCGGCAAAAAAATGGAAAAGTACCAGATAGAACGAATATTGGCCTGGCGGTGTTTGTCGTTGATCTCCTGAAACTTATTCATCTCGGCTTCTTCCCGGTTAAACATCTGTACGATGTTCATCCCGCTGATGTGTTCCTGGGTGAAGGAATTGAGCGCCGCTACTTGATTACGTACCTCCTGAAAGGCCTTTTTAATTTTTATCTGAAATAAGCGGGTAGCGTAATACAGGATGGGCACCACTGAAAGGGCTACCAAAACCAGGGTAACGTCAAAAAAGTAGAACATGGCCAGGATCATGACCAGGATCTTCAAAAGGTCACCAAAAATGGTAAGGATGCCCTGGGAAAAAATATTGGCGATGGTTTCGATGTCATTGACGGCCCGGGTCACCAATTTGCCGATGGGGGTCGTATCAAAATACTGAAGTTTAAAGGATAGGATGTGGTTGTAGAGTTGAATCCGCAAATCGCGAATGATACTCTGCCCCAAAAAATTGGCGGAATAGATAAAGAAAAACTGTACGGCTGCCTCCAGGATGAGCAGGCCTACCAGCACGATAATATACTGCAGCAATTTATCTGGCTGCGGTTCCATGATAAAGTTATCAATGGTATGCTGGATCAAAAGGGGCCGGGCGGTAGTAAGCGCACTGAGAAGGATGGTGAACCCAAAGGCGGAATAAAAGGTGATACGGTAGGGCTTTACATAACGTAAAATCCGCCGCAAGAGCTTCATGTCAAAAACTTTTCCGCTTACCGAGTCAGCCATTAAAGAGGGGTTTTGGGTATTGTATTTTGCTTAAATAAAGCCCTTGGGCCGCGGCAGAGGGGCCCGCCTGCCGCCGGTCTTGCGCTTCCATCATCTGGGCAAAGGTGTCCACCGCCATACGCCCCCGCCCTACTTCCAACAGACTGCCTACTATGGCCCGAACCATATTCCGCAGGAAACGATCAGCCCGGATGTGAAAAACCCAGTGGGGGCCATTAAGTTCCCAGCGGGCCTCACGCACTTCACAAATCTTGGTATTTACCTGCGTGCGAGACTTGCAAAAGGAGCCGAAATCCCGTTTGCCCGGGAGTAGCTCCGTGGCAGCTGCCATGGCAGAAAAGTCCAGGGGGAAGGTGTAATAGGCCGCCGTATCCTGCCGAAAGGGGTCGTACTCCCGCATGAGGTGGTACTGATAGTGCCGCTCCTGGGCATCAAAGCGGGCGTGTAGGCCGGAGGGGCCGGCTACCATTTCGTGCACCAGGATATCCCAGCCGATCATCTTATTGAGGCGGTTGAGCAGCAAGGGGATGTCCGCTATGGCTTCGGGTAAATCCAGGTGGGCCACCATTTCCAGGGCGTGCACCCCGGCATCGGTGCGGCCGCTGCCGGTCACACGGCACGCCGACGACACGATCGTCTCCACCGCCTCTTCTAGAGCCCCCTGCACTGTCGGCACGTCCGGTTGGATCTGCCACCCGTGGAAGTCGGTTCCGTCGTACTCGATGAGCAATCGGTAGCGGGGCATCGTATTGGAGGACAAAGAGCCAAAGAAGCGAGG
>CAJXMS010000334.1 GCA_913056475.1 uncultured Bacteroidota bacterium | reverse complement strand
CGAAGTATCTGCCAAGAATGCTTACCGCGAGGCTGTGCCCAAAGCCTCTCCCGTGCTGCTTGAACCCATGATGAAACTCGAGGTACTCACTCCCGAGGAAAATATGGGTGATGTGGTAGGGGACCTTAATCGACGCCGGGGTACGGTAGACGGTATGGGGGACCGTTCTGGCTCGAAAGTAATCAAGGCTAAAGTGCCTTTGAGTGAAATGTTTGGCTACGTTACCGACCTACGTACTATTTCCTCCGGACGCGCCACTTCTACCATGGAGTTCTCCCACTTTGAGGAAGCTCCCAAGAGTGTAGCCGACTCCGTGATAGAAAAAGTAAAAGGCGAAAAAGTATAGACCCTGATTAAATCAACATGAGTCAAAAAATCCGGATAAAACTGAAGTCTTACGATCATAACCTGGTAGATAAGTCTGCCGATAAGATCGTGAAAACGGTAAAGAGTACAGGAGCCATTATTAATGGGCCCATTCCGCTACCCACCAATAAGCGTATTTATACGGTGCTGCGGTCTCCCCACGTAAATAAAAAAGCCCGGGAGCAGTTCGAGCTGAGCTCTTTTAAGCGTCTGCTGGATATTTACAGCTCTTCTAGTAAAACCATTGATGCGTTGATGAAGCTGGAACTGCCCAGCGGCGTTGAGGTAGAGATCAAAGTGTGATCTCCGCTCTACACGCAATAGTAAACACTAACTTAAAATAAAGGTCAAATGCCTGGAATGATCGGTAAAAAGATCGGGATGACAAGCCTCTTTGACGATAACGGGAAAAATCTTCCCTGCACCGTCTTAGAAGTTACCCCCAACGTAGTAACCCAACTCAAGACGGAAGATAGGGACGGTTACAGTGCAGTCCAGCTCGGGTACGGCCAGCGCCGCGAAAAGTCAACCCCCCGCGCTCTGGCTGGACACTTCAAAAAAGCCAAAGTGGAGCCCTGTGAGAAATTGCATGAGTTCGCTAATGACTTTGGCGATATGGACCTCAAGCCTGGAGTGGCTATATCCCTGGAAGATTTTACACAAGAAGGGGAGTTTGTTGACGTATCAGGAACAACGAAAGGGAAGGGCTTTCAAGGCGTAGTTAAGCGCCATGGCTTCCACGGAGCGGGTGAAATTACCCACGGACAGCACGGACGTGAGCGCGTTCCCGGCGCAATAGGAGCCGGGAGTGATCCCAGTCGTGTTTTTAAGGGAATGCGCATGGCCGGAAGGACCGGAGGAAAACCGGTAATGGTGGAAAACCTTCAGGTACTAAAGCTGGATGCGGAAAAGAACATCATGGTCTTAAAAGGTTCCGTTCCCGGGCCTAAAAACTCACTCGTAACAATTACCAAGTAATGGAAGTAGCCGTATTGACAAAAGAGGGCAAAGAGTCCGGCCGCAAGGCAAAGTTGGCTGATGATCTCTTTGGAATAAAACCAAACGACCACGCGGTATACCTGGATGTAAAACAGCACTTGGCCAAGGTTCGTCAAGGCACCAGTAAAGCGCAGGAGCGCGGTGATGTATCGCGGACCACGAAGAAGTTTTTCCGCCAGAAGGGGACGGGTAATGCCCGGGTAGGTTCTCTGCGCTCGCCAATTCAAAGAGGTGGAGGCACCGTATTTGGTCCACGCCCGCGGACTTATGGTTTCAAGCTTAATAAAAAGACCAAGGCATTAGCGCGTAAATCGGTACTAAGTCAACGGATGGCGGATCAAAAACTACAGGTAGTAGAGAAGCTTGACTTTGATAAACCCAGTACCAAGGATTTTGTGAATATGCTGGGCGCGCTAGGTATTGAAGCGAAAAAGTCACTAATTGTGCTTGGCGACGTAAATAAAAGTGTATATTTGTCGTCCCGAAATTTTAAGGGTTCCAGTGTTGTAACCGCCTATGAGCTAAACACTTATAGCTTAATGAATGCGCATCATGTTGTTTTGGCGGAGGATGCATTGGAAAAACTGGAAACTGTATTAAGGAAATAAGCCATGGGCATCTTAATTAAACCGATCATTACCGAAAAGGCTACGGCTGATAGCGAGGAGAATAATCGCTTTGCTTTCAAGGTGGCCAAGGATGCGAATAAAGTTCAAATCCGTGCTGCGGTTGAAGAGCTTTATGGGGTGAACGTAGAAAACGTTCGCACCCTGGTAATGCCTGGTAAAAAGAAAAGTCAGTTTACCAAAACAGGTTTGGTAACGGGCAACACCGGCCGCTACAAAAAAGCAGTGGTAGAGGTGCGCAGTGGTGAAACCATAGACCTGTATAGCAATATTTAGTTATGGCAGTAAAAAAACTTAATCCGGTAACCCCGGGTCAGCGTTTCAAAATTGCTTCTCAGTACGACGAGGTGACGCGGAGCCGGCCGGAAAAATCTCTTACTAAGGGTAAGCGGAAGTCCGGTGGACGCAATAGTTCCGGCAAGATG
>CAJXMS010000333.1 GCA_913056475.1 uncultured Bacteroidota bacterium | reverse complement strand
TTTTCAGTTTCACCCCCTCCTACCGGAGTTTACCGCTGCCGAGAATGTGGCCATTCCCGGTTACATCGCCGGCCTGAAGAAAGCCCAAGCGCGCGAGCGGGTAGGGGAGCTGCTTCAGTTTATGGGCCTGGAAAACCGCCGGGACCACAAGCCCAGCCAGCTTTCCGGGGGGGAGCAGCAGCGGGTAGCGGTGGCGCGTGCCCTCATGAACCAGCCCCGCCTGGTACTGGCCGATGAGCCCACCGGAAACCTCGACAGCCGCAACGCCCAGGAGATGTACGGGCTTTTCAAACAGATCCGGGAGGAATTTCAGACCGCTTTTGTGATCATTACCCACAACCCAGAGCAGGCCGCCTACGCAGACCGCACCCTGCACATGGAAGACGGCCTCTTGCTGTCTCCTTAGCCACACTTTAGGGCCTGGCGGCCAAATGTGTGTCCCGCCCCCCAAAGAAGCTTATTTCCCCCTATTT
Source organism: uncultured Bacteroidota bacterium (assembly GCA_913056475.1). Lineage (GTDB taxonomy): Bacteria > Bacteroidota > Bacteroidia > Flavobacteriales > Schleiferiaceae > CAJXMS01. The sequence goes on along the minus strand of CAJXMS010000333.1, from coordinate 1,954 downwards.
TTGCCCCCATGATCAAGGAGAAAATTCACGCGCTCATTGAACGCGAGATTGAAGCCATACGCAACATTCCCGTAGATGGGATCATCGAAGAGGCCATGGACCTTATTTACCGCCAGGTGCACCAGCGAAATGGCAAAGTGGTGGTGAGCGGCATGGGCAAAGCGGGCCAAATAGGGAATAATATAGCCACCACCCTGAGCAGCACCGGCACCCCGGCCGTTTTTATTCATCCCAGCGAAGCACAACACGGCGATTTGGGCGTGGTACAGCAGGAAGACGTCCTTCTTTTGCTCTCCAATAGCGGGAAAACCCGTGAGATACTCGAACTAGAATACCTGGTCAAGCAGCTTTATCCCGCCATAGCGGTAATAGGCCTCACCGGCAATCCCGATGGCGAAATGACCGCACAGTGCGACGTGGTGCTTCACACGGGCAATCCCCGGGAAATATGCCCCCTGGGCCTTACGCCTACCACCAGTACTACCGTCATGACGGTAGTGGGAGACCTACTGGTGGTTTTGCTCATGGAAAAAATCCAGTTTGGCAAAGAAGATTACGCGCTGCGGCACCACAGCGGCTACCTGGGGCAAAAAGCGCGCACCTCATGAAATTTACCCTTATAGCCGGCCCCTGTGCCATCGAAAACCGGGAAGACCCCTTCCATATAGCCGAAACGGTGAAGGGTATCTGTGACCGACTGGATATTCGCTTTGTGTTTAAAGGCAGCTATCGCAAGGCCAACCGTTCCCGGCTGGACAGTTTTACCGGCATCGGCGATCAAGAGGCCCTGGGTATCCTCCAGGAAATAGGAGAGACCTTCGAGGTGGAAACCCTGACCGATATCCACGAAAGCCACGAGGCCGCCCACGCCGCTCGCTACGTAGATCATCTACAAATCCCGGCCTTTTTGTGCCGGCAAACGGAACTACTTTTGGCCGCAGGCCAAACGGGGAAAGGGGTGAACATCAAGAAGGGCCAATTTTTATCACCAGAGGCCATGCGCTTCCCGGTGGAAAAGGTGCAGAGTACCGGCAATGAGAACGTTTGGGTGTGCGAACGGGGCGTCACTTTTGGCTATGGCGACCTAATCGTAGACGCTACCGCTATTCATCGCTTAAAGCAACACGGGGTGCCCGTGATCATGGACTGCACCCACAGCGTCCAAAAACCCAACCGCACAGAAGGCGTTACCGGTGGCGATCCTTCCCTGATCGAAACGATAGCCCGCTCCGCGGCCGCTACGGGGGCGGACGGCTTCTTTATCGAAACTCATCCGGAGCCCCAGCGGGCCCACAGTGACCCGCATACCATGCTCCACCTGGACCACCTGGAACCCATCCTGGAAAAAGCCCTCACCATACGCCAAGCGCTTCATGCCTAAGCTCGATATCCTGAATAAAAACCTGGCTTTTCTGGAAGCTCAAATGGGAAATCCCCCCAGTGTGGAAGAGCTTTTCGAGCTCAGTGAGCGCATCGGCTACCCGGTTGATGTGCTTTTGCGGGTAGATTTAGCTCAACGGGGGTCTTTAAAAGACATTCGAATGCTCGTGATGGATTGTGATGGGGTGCTCACAGACGGGAAGATGATTTTTACCCGCGAAGGCGACGAGATCAAACATTTTAATGCCCAGGATGGAATGGGCCTTAAACGCTGGCATGCCGCGGGAGGCTTTTCAGGCATCATCAGTGCGGGGCGCAGCAGTGGCCTGGTGGAGCGCCGCGCCGAGATGATGCATGTAAATCAGGTTTACGTGGGCAAGCAGCCCAAGATGGAAGTGCTGGAGAAGTGGTTGGGGGAGCTTGAGCTGGGACTTTCCGAAGTAGCCTACGTAGGAGATGATGTGAGCGATCTGCCGGTCATGGAGCGGGTGGGCGCCTCCTTTTGCCCGCAGAATGCGGTAAAAGCAGTCCGGGACAAATCCCAGATAGTGCTGGGCCGCAGGGGAGGAGAAGG
>CAJXMS010000332.1 GCA_913056475.1 uncultured Bacteroidota bacterium | reverse complement strand
GCTGTGATCGTCAAAAAAGCCCAACAGTTTTTTTTGCTTCTTAAGCCGCTCCAGGCCTCTACCCGAACGAATAAGTGGAGGGTCATTACTCTTGGCGGGGTTTTGGGGGGTAGCCAGGGCTCCCATGGCCATGGAAAGCCGTAGATCAGCGGTGATGGCCCGCCGGCGTCCTGCTTTTTGGGGCCCTTCAAAGCCGGCCTGGATAACGGCCGTTTTCAAGATCATGGCATAGTCCAGCATATAGGCGGGCTGCGGAATAATAACCTGAAGGCTATCCCCCTGAAAAAAGGCGTAATAGGAAATGCTGCCCGCTTCTTTGATCGCCGTGAGCAGCTTTTCCAGGTCTTTAAGGATGCGCTGGAAGGCTTCTCGGTTGAGCTCCGTAGAGCCTTGGATATCGGCCGCTATGATGCCATACTGCATGAGATCAAACTTATAAAAATAATATAAGGTTTAGGGGTTATAAAGTTAAAATATAAGCTCTAGAGATTATAATGGTATAATATAACCCTTGATACTTATAATAACTTATTACAAAGGGTTTGGCTGGGGAATAAGCGGCTTATAAACTGGGTTTATGTACTGTAAATCAGTTAATTAAAAAAATTATAAGGCGCTATTATCGCGAGGCTTACGGGAAGGGCGATTCTTGGGGAGCTATTTCACCACGTGGAGGCTTATACCTATTAATTACTGATAATCAGCATTTAATGTAGTTGCCAAAAGCATCTTTAGGAGGTAGAAGGGAGCCACCAGTATAGCCGCTTATAATTTACTTAAAGTATATTAATACAACATTTTAAGAAAGTTATAATCCGCTGTATAGGATGCTATTACATTATAAGGCTTAAAAATTATAAATGGCCTCTATAAGCACTGGACCTTATAAAAAAAGCCCCGCCTTTTGCCAGGCGGGGCTTAAAAGAAGGGCCCTTTAGGGAAGAAAGTGGCGCCTTATCCCTGATGCTCTTCCTTGATCTTGTTCAGGGCGCTACCGGCACGGAACCATTCTATTTGGTTGGCATTATAGGTGTGCAGGCATTTAATTAGGTCCTCGCTGCCGTCGGCGTGCCGGGCTTTGAGGTGAATGGGCTTGCCTTCCGCAAATTGATCCAGGTCTACCGTTTCAATGGTATCGTCTTCCTGGATTAGGTCATAATACGTCTCCTCAGCGAAGGTTAAGGCCAGCATGCCTTGCTTTTTGAGATTGGTCTCGTGAATGCGGGCAAAGCTTTTTACCAGTACAACGCGCATACCCAGGTGCCGCGGTTGCATGGCGGCGTGCTCCCGGGAGGAACCTTCCCCGTAATTGTGATCGCCTACCACGAGCGTAGGGATTCCCTTTTCCTTGTATTGTCGCTGAACTTTGGGTACGCTCTGGTATTCGCCGGTAAGCTGGTTTTTCACGCTATCGGCTTTATCGTTGAAGGCATTGATGGCGCCTGTCAGCGTATTGTCAGCGATATTGTCCAGATGGCCCCGGTAGCGCAGCCAGGGGCCGGCCATGGAGATGTGGTCGGTGGTGCACTTTCCTTTGGCCTTGATGATGAGCTTCATGCCGGTAATGTTCTTACCGTCCCAGGGCTCAAAAGGCTCGAGAAGCTGGAGTCGCTTGCTATCGGGATTCACTTTTATCTCGATCTCCTCGCTGTTTTCGGCGGGAGCATGATAGCCGTTTTCTTCCACGGCGTAGCCGGCTGGCGGCATTTCGATGCCCAGGGGTTCGGCCAGTTTTACCTTTTCGCCTTTCTCATTGGTCAGGGAATCGGTGAGGGGATTGAAGGTAAGGTCCCCGGCAATGGCCATAGCGGTTACTAACTCGGGGCTGGCTACAAAGGCATGGGTATTGGGGTTTCCATCGTTGCGCTTACTAAAGTTCCGGTTAAAGGAAGTGATGATGGAGTTTTTCTTGTCGGGGTCATTGGTATGCCGGGCCCATTGGCCTATGCAGGGGCCACAGGCATTGGCCAGTACCACACCGCCCATGGCGGTGAATTTGTCGAGCAAACCGTCTCGCTCTGCGGTGAAACGCACTTGTTCGGAGCCGGGCGTCACGGTAAATTCAGATTTAACCGGCAGGTTTTTATCGATCGCTTGCTGGGCTACGGAGCCTGCCCGGGTAAGAACCTCGTAGCTGCTGTTGGTACAGGATCCGATGAGGCCCACTTCCAGTTCCTGGGGCCATCCGTTTTCTTTTACGGCCTTACCAAAATCGCTGATAGGAGTGGCGCGGTCTGGCGAGTAGGGCCCGTTGAGGTGGGGTTCTAGTTCGGAGAGATTGATTTCGATTACCTGGTCAAAGTACTGCTCTGGATTTTCGTACACCTCTGGATCTCCAGTGAGGTGTTCGGCTACTTGATCGGCTGCGTCGGCCACTTCACTGCGTCCGGTGCCGCGCAGATATTCCGCCATTTTTGCCTCGTAACCA
>CAJXMS010000331.1 GCA_913056475.1 uncultured Bacteroidota bacterium | reverse complement strand
TCCATCCGTCGCAAGCGTTAGCACAAAAATCGCCCCCCCCCCCTTTTTTTGTAAAATCTCTTGATTCGTGTATATTCGACACCTTTAACGGAGTTGCTTCAGATGCTTGACCCCTTCAATTTAAAAGAGAAACACAAAATTTTCAGTAGGCCGCAGTCCGAGATTGAGCACCAAACCGCTCATAAAGCCGATCACGCGGTATTGAACGTGTTTGAAACCAGCAAAACGACCCATAACTTCGACCTTAGGTTCGATAATCCGGTAGTGGTAAGCATGATCCAGGGAAAAAAGGTCATGCATTTAAAGAAAAAGGACCCTTTTAATTTTATACCCGGCCAGAGCGTGGTGATGCCGGCTTCTGAACTGATGTATATTGATTTTCCGGAAGCCTCCCCGGAAAACCCCACGCAGTGCCTGGCCCTGGAGATCAGTAATGACCTGGTGAGGAGCACCATGGCCTGGTTGAACGAAAAGGCCCCAAAAGTAGATAGCGGCACTTGGGGCTGGTGTCAGGACAATTTTCTGTTGCTCCATAATGTCCAGGTTCAGGAGCGCCTTAACAGGCTTATTCGCGTGATGGTCAATGATAACCTGGGCAAGCAGATGATGGCATCCTACACCACCCAGGAATTGATCGTGCTATTGATGCGAACCCATGCGCGTCATTTTTTACTCAATAACCTGCAAGCGCTTTCGACTCAAAACCGCCTGGCGGGCGTAATCGAGTACATTCGTCAAAATGTGACCACTAAGCTTTCGATCGACGAATTAGCCAACAAGGCCTGCTTGTCAAGAGCCCAATTTTTCCGCTCCTTTCAGCGAGAATTAGGCGAAACCCCCGTACAATTTATTAACCGGGAAAGACTGACCTTGGCTAAGCGATACCTACTCATGCACCAACGTACCGTCACGCAGGCTTGTTACGATAGTGGTTTTACCAGTCTCAATTATTTTTCGCGCATCTTTAAAAAGCAAGAAGGCGTAACGCCTAGCGTTTGGAAAGCTCGGGGGGGCAGACTGGCCCAATAGCCCTTTTTCTAGCGCCGTAGCCCCCATGGGTTCAATAGCTATTTAAGCCGGTTGGTTTTTTGTTCTCCGTGCTTTTTTAAGGGCAATCTCCTTTAAGGGCTGAGCTACTTAGATAAGGCGTTTCTTTAAAAAGCTTACATTAGCCTGGTAAACCTAACCTGGCTGCTTTGTTTTGGACCCGTTTTCCATTACTACGCTTGCTATTGGCCCTGTGCCTGGGCATAGGGCTTAATACCTATGGGGACTGGCCCCTGTCTTTTATTCTTACCGGATTAGGCGCGGCTTTTTCCCTCTGGTCCTTTTTGCTTCTTTTTAAGGCGCATATACCCCGCCCTGCTTACGGTTATCTTTTTGGCGCTTTGGCCTTAACGGTTTTCATGGGCCTGGGAGCCCTGGCTCAGGGGCTTATGCAAGAGCGGCGGGCGCAGGGGGTGCACGGAGCGGCCCGCTGGTGGGTGGAAATACAGGAGTTTCCCCATCCCACCGAAAATACCATTGCCGCCTCCGCGCGTTTGTTGGGTAGCTGGCAGGGCGATTCTTTTAAAAAGCGGGCAGGGAAGGTTTTGCTCTACCTGGAGCCCGATTCAGCGGCACGCCGCTTGCGCTACGGCGATCAGCTTGTTTTTAAAGGGACCATAGAGCCGCTGCCCCAGGCCCTCAACCCGCAGCAATTCGACTACGGGGCATACCTGGCAGATAAGGGGGTTATGGGGACGGCTTATGTAGCTTCCTCCCGGTGGACTCAGGGCCAACGCGGGGGCTGGCCTTTATGGCGTTCTTTTATGGATCTGCGCCTCTACTTGCTGGAGGTGATCCGGGGCTGGCCGGTAAGCAAGGTAACCCGCGAGGTAGCGCAGGCCTTGCTGCTGGGGTACCGGGCCGCGCTGGCTGATGACTTGCGGCAATCTTTCGCCCAGGCAGGAACGATGCACGTCCTGGCGGTGAGTGGTTTGCACGTAGGCATTATTTATCTGGTTCTGCAGTACCTGCTTTTTTGGCTGCGGCGTGTCCCCGGAGGGCGGTGGTTGCAGCCCCTTATTATTGCGGTGCTGCTCTGGGGCTTTGCCATTCTGGCGGGCTTTGCGCCCAGCGTAGTGCGGGCGGTGGTCATGTTTACTTTCGTGGCGCTGGGGCGCTGTTTTGATCGCTATACCTCGGTTTATAATGCCCTGTTGGCCTCGGCCATTGTCTTGACGAGTGCCGACAGCGCCCCGGCGCGCCCGCCAGCGTCGAAGGCTTGCAAGGGTTGCAGCGTGTCGATGGTCACGGGCTGACCAAGCTTCGCCGTGGCTTCCTCTGCCAGCAGCTCGGCGATGGGTTGCAGTGTCCAGGTGGCAAGCTGGCGCTGTGCCTCTCTGATAACGGGGCCGGTCGCCGCCCTGTTCAACAGTGACGGCAAGAC
>CAJXMS010000330.1 GCA_913056475.1 uncultured Bacteroidota bacterium | reverse complement strand
GCGCATCGGGCTGTCGGGAACGCCGGGCGTTGGCAAATCCACGTTTATTGAGGCCTTTGGCCTGATGCTGACCGGCATGGGTAAGCGTGTCGCGGTTTTGGCGGTTGATCCGTCTTCGGCCCGCTCGGGCGGTTCGATTCTGGGCGACAAAACCCGCATGGAAAAACTGGCCCAAAACGAAAGGGCCTTTATCCGGCCTTCCCCGGCGGCGGGCTCGCTGGGAGGCACCGCCCGCAAAACCCGCGAATCGATCTTGCTTTGCGAAGCGGCAGGCTACGATCTGGTAATGGTAGAGACCGTAGGTGTAGGCCAGAGCGAAACCGCGGTGAAGTCCATGGTGGATTTCTTCATGCTGCTGATGCTGGCCACCGCGGGTGACGAGTTACAAGGTATCAAGCGTGGCATCATGGAAATGGCCGATTTGCTGGTGATCAATAAAGCCGATGACCCGGAGGACCGCGCGGTACGAATGGCCGTAGGTGAGTACAAACGGGCCTTGCACCTTTTTCCACCCAATCCCAACGAATGGATCCCGCAGGTAAAAGCGGCTTCTGGGCTGAAGGGGACGGGCCTGGAAGCGGTATGGGAGAGTATGGAGGCCTTTGAAAACCAACAGCGGCTTAAGGGTTACCTGGCGGAAAACCGGGCCCAGCAGGCAGAGCAGTGGTTGGAGCAAAGCTTTGAACAGCTGCTCCTGGAGGAAGTTGAAGCCCGGCCGGCCTTTCGGAAGCGCTATGCGGAGCTGCGCGCCCGGGTACGCGCGGGCGAAAAAGCCCCCGGCCGGGCGGCGCGGGAATTAGTAAAACTCGTTTCCCCCTCGGTTTCGGGCCCTTCTTAAAGGGGTGTCCGCTACTTTAAGGTAAAACCAAAAAGGGGGCCTAAAAATTGGCGCGCACCTCGTTACGCAGCACCCGAATGGCATTCTGGATGGGATGGGTTTCTTGCTCCATCATTTTATTGAGCAGGTGCTTACTGAGTTCTACCCCCGGTGCATCGGGGTCCAGGTCCTGAGCCCAGCTATTGATGATGCCCACGGTAGAGCTTTTGGCGTTTACCACGTACTGCCAGGCCTCATCACTTACGTAGATCTGCTGAGAGAGGTTGTGCTCAAATTCCTGCCGGATATGGTGGGTCAGCAGTTGCTGATAGCCGCGTACCGTTACCTTTTTGGCCGGAACGCGTACCAGGAGGCGGTCCGGGTGGATCCGCTCCAGGAAAAGGGTGAGCCGCTCATAGGCCAGCATGCGGGTGGGCAGGGCACTTTTTTGCGTTTCCTTTTTCAGGAAGTAGCGGCGCCTTTTTTCCTCGTTCTCGATGAAATTACTCAGCATCATATAGGCCAGGATCAAAAGAAAAATCGCCGGCAGCGCGTACTTAAGGATATCAATGACTACGTCCATGGACCGTTTTTGAAAAGGGGGTCAAATATCGCAAAATTACCCAGCCTACCGCCCCTAAATTTGTAGATTTGCCCACCTCACCTCACTCGCCACCCCTTTATGAATCTACTTTCTGAGCGCATAGAAACCCTCGCCGAATCGGCTACCATCGCCATGAGCCGTAAGAGTCGGGAACTACGGGAACAAGGCCACGACGTAATCAGCCTTTCTCTGGGCGAGCCCGACTTTCATGTGCCCCCGTTTATTAAGGAGGCGGCCATCCAGGCCATTCGGGAAGATTACTCCCATTATCCTCCCATCCCCGGGTACAAAGACCTGCGGGAGGCCATAAGCCACAAGTTCCAGCGCGATAACGGCCTTGGCTACCGCCCGGAGCAGATCGTGGTTTCTACCGGTGCCAAGCAAAGCATCGCCAATGTGGTCCTTTGCACCATCAATCCGGGCGATGAGGTACTGCTGCCCGCCCCTTACTGGGTTACCTACCACGAGATTGTAAAGCTGGCGGGCGGCATACCCCGCATCATTGAGACCTCCATCGACAATGACTTTAAAGTAACCCGCAAACAACTTGAAAATCAATTCACGGCGCGCACCAGGTTGGTTATTTTTAGCTCTCCCTGCAATCCTTCCGGTTCGGTTTTTACCGAGGATGACCTGGAGGAGATCGCCGGTTTCCTGCGTGATCACCCCCAGGTGCTGGCCCTTTCCGATGAGATTTACGAGCATATTCAGTTTGGGTCCCAGCACGCCAGCTTGGCCTCCCGGCCAAATGTGTACGATCAGGTAGTCACCATTAACGGCTTAAGTAAGGGTTTCGCTATGACCGGCTATCGGCTGGGCTACATAGGAGCTCCTGCCTGGCTGGCGGAGGCCTGCACCAAAATGCAAGGCCAGTTTACCTCCGCCGCGTCCAGCATTAGCCAGCGTGCTGCCCTGGCCGCGCTAAAGGCCGATCCCGAGGAACTAAAGGAAATGCAGCAAGCCTTCCACCTGCGCCGCGATCTGGTTATCGAGGCCCTGGAAGCCATTCCTGGCA
>CAJXMS010000329.1 GCA_913056475.1 uncultured Bacteroidota bacterium | reverse complement strand
ATGGTGCACCTCCCGGTGTGCATTTTAGGTCTTCCCGGTAAGGCCCCTCTTTACCGCCTTACCCGCCGGAGGGGAAGAGCCTGCCCAGCCAGCATCGCCAATAAGCCCACACCTGCTTGACATCTCCCCTTCCGCCCTCTCCCCGGCGTTCGCTATCTTCGCCCCGCTGAAAGGCCAAGCGCCCGGGCGCCCCCTCTTGCGCCGGCGTCCGCTGCGCTTTAAGGCCCCAACGAAACCCAAAACAAGCTATCATGAAAGCCTACGTATTCCCCGGCCAGGGCGCCCAATTTCCCGGCATGGGCAAGCCCTTATACGATGAAAACGAGGAAGCCCGCCAAATCTTCGAAAAAGCCAACGAAGTGCTCGGCTTCCGCCTTACCGACGTGATGTTTGACGGCAGCCCGGAAGACCTCAAGCAAACCAAGGTAACCCAGCCCGCCGTATTCCTCCATTCCGTGGCGCTGGCCCTTACCGAGCCCGATTTTGCCCCTCAAATGGTGGCCGGCCACAGCCTGGGCGAATTCTCTGCCCTGGTGGCCGCCGGCGTGCTCTCCCTGGAAGACGGCCTCCGGCTGGTAAGCCAGCGCGCCCAGGCCATGCAAAAAGCCTGCGAAGCCGAGCCCTCCACCATGGCCGCTGTCCTGGGCCTGGACGATGAGACGGTAGAGCGCATCTGCAGCGAAGCCGAAGAAACCGTGGTAGCGGCCAATTACAACTGCCCCGGCCAGCTCGTCATCTCCGGCGATGTACCCGCCGTGGAGCAAGCCTGCGAAGCGCTCAAAGAAGCCGGCGCCAAGCGCGCCATGCCCCTCCCCGTGGGCGGCGCCTTCCACTCGCCCCTCATGGAGCCCGCCGAAGAAGTCCTCGCCGATGCCATTCGCGACACCCCCTTCCGCCAGCCCCGCTGCCCCGTGTACCAAAACGCCACCGCCCAGGCCGAAACCCGCCCCGGGCGTATCCAGGAAAACCTCATCGCCCAGCTCACCGCCCCGGTATGCTGGACCCAAAGCGTACAGCGCATGATCGCCGATGGGGCCACCGAATTCATCGAGCTGGGCCCCGGCAAAACCCTGCAGGGCCTCATCAAAAAAATTGACCGCAGCGTAAGCATAAGCGGCCAGCAATAAGATGGAAACCCTCCGCAGCCGCTGGCGCAGCCCGTCCAACATCGCCCTGGTCAAGTACTGGGGCAAGTACCCCGGGCAGATCCCCGCTAATCCCAGCCTGAGCTTCACCCTCCGCCACAGCCATACCACTACGCAGCTGGGCCTGGCGGCCAAAAGTGATAGCACCCCGCCGCAAGTGCGCGTTTTTTTAGCCGGCGAAGAGCGCCCCGACTTTGCCCCCAAAATCGAGCAATTCCTGGAACGATTGGGAGCAGAAGCAGCCTTCTTGCAAGGCTACGATCTGCGCATCGACACCGAAAACAGCTTTCCCCACAGCAGCGGGATTGCCAGCAGTGCCAGTGGCATGAGTGCCCTGGCGCTCGCCCTGCTCGACCTCAGAGAGCAAGTAAGCGGCCAGCCTGTCGAGGACTTTTCCCGCACCGCCAGCCACTGGGCCCGCCTGGGCAGTGGCAGCGCCAGCCGCTCGCTCTACGGCCCGGTAGCCGTATGGGGGCACCACGCCGACTTCCCCGGCTCCGCCGATCAATACGCCACCCCCCTGGACCCAGCAGGGCTGCACCCGGTTTTCCAGGATTTTCGCGACTATATCCTCCTGGTAGAAACGGGCGCCAAGGCCGTAAGCAGCAGCGCCGGCCACGACCTCATGAACGAGCATCCCTACGCCCGCAAACGCTTTTCCCAGGCCCACACCCATTTGGGCCACCTCCAAGAGATCCTGCAGGAAGGCGCGCTGACCGCCTTTGGCACCCTGGTAGAACGCGAAGCCCTTACCCTCCACGCTATGATGATGAGCTCCGACCCCTATTTTCTGCTGCTTAAAGCTGGTACGGTAGAGATCATCCACCGCCTGTGGAACTGGCGGCGGGAGCGGGATTTGCCCGTCTATTTCACCCTGGATGCCGGGGCCAATGTGCACCTGCTCTTTCCCGCGCGCTATGAACATGATGTAAAACAATGGGTTGATTCAGAAATTACTGCATTTTTGCAAGGTGGAAAGTACCTCTGTGATCAGGTCGGTCCCGGTCCTCAAAAATTGGAAACATGAAAGCCAACCCCTTTTACTACGCCAAGATCCTCCTCTTCGGAGAATACGGTATCATCAACGATGCCCAGGGCCTCTCCATCCCCTATAATTATTACCAGGGGGCCTTCAAAAAGCGGGCTACGCCCGATGCGGAAGCGCAGCGCTCCCATGAAAGCCTGCGTGCTTTCGCTCAGCATTTGCGCCAGCTTCAGCAAGACGGTGAGCTGCTGGCCAGCCTGGACCTGGATCGGCTCGAACAGGATCTGGAAGAAGGGCTTTACTTTGATTCCAGCATACC
>CAJXMS010000328.1 GCA_913056475.1 uncultured Bacteroidota bacterium | reverse complement strand
CCTTGGTGAGCCGTTACCTCACCAACTAACTAATAGGACGCATGCTCATCCCTATCCGCCGAAGCTTTAATTTTAAAGTGATGCCACTTTTAAATACTATGGAGCATTAATCCGAATTTCTTCGGGCTATTCTCCAGATAAGGGTAGATTGCATACGCGTTACGCACCCGTGCGCCGGTCGTCATCAGTCCGAAGACCATGTTACCCCTCGACTTGCATGTGTTAGGCCTGCCGCTAGCGTTCATCCTGAGCCAGGATCAAACTCTCCGTTGTAAGATTGTTTGATGCTGGTCTCTCATTGACGAGTTAGCATTTTACCTTGCTTTCTCTTATCTCAATATGTTAAAGAACTCTTTCTTTTTTGCGGCTGCAAATGTACAACTAAAAGTAACACTCACAACACCGGGCAAAAATTTTTCTTAACGCCCTGTTAATCGCTTCTTTTAAGCGGAGGGCAAAAGTATGACCTCTTTTCTTAATGGCCAAATAAAACTTTGCTTTCTTTCTTTAGAACTTTGCCTTCTTACTCATCTCCGTAAGAGCCGGCAAAATTACTAAAGAATTTAATTCCCTCAACACTTTTGCCTGCTTTTTTTTTAATGAACCATGAAAAGCCAAATTAACCTCTTATGCGGGGCTTTTGAGCTTTTCACGGTGCTTTTATCAAAGCTTCCGGGTCACTTAGAGAAAGAACTAAACCCATTCTAATCGCGAATGGGGCGGCAAATATATAGTGACTTGATAAAGTGGCAAGCCCTCCCAGCAAGGTTTTTCAAAAGAAAATGGCTTGTAGCCTGATAGTCCGATCAATAAATTTCGGGCCGCGCCGGCTGGCCGCTATCTCCTTTGGCCAAAGGCCTACTGCAAGCGCTTAGGGAACTTGGGAACTAACCGTGTGTACCTGCCCATTGACGGCGGAGGGCGCATTCAAAGCAAACTGCCATACATACTGACTCATCTCTTCGGGCGTGGATCCCGCCTCCTGGCCTGGAAAGGCCGCTTTAAACATTTCGGTAGCGCTGCTGCCCAATGCCAGCGCATTTACCGTGATGCCCCGGTCTGCCAGCTCCACGGCCAAACACTCACTGAGGATGTGCAAGGCCCCTTTACTTACACTGTAGGGCAATAGGCCGGGGAATTTCAGGCTCCCCGCCACTCCCCCCACACTACCTATATGTAGGATGTGCCCGCCCTTGGGTATATGATCTACCAAAGCCTGGCTCAAGCGAAGGGGCGTAATGACGTTTACCCGATAAAGCTGTTCCATGTCTTCCGTGGTAAGGGCTTGCCATTCCTTCTTGAGGAAGGCGGCGGCATTATGAATGAGGATGTCTACCTGATCGGTTTTTTCAAGTATGGCGTTTCGGGTAGGGGCTACCTCGCTACAGTCTTGGCAAAGGGTGGATAGCCTTCCGGGCGCCTTGCGGGTATAAGCACCCAGCTGTTCCAGGCCAGCCTGCTGGCGCGCTATGGCCACTACGTGGTGGCCCTGGGCCAGTGCCTGCTGGGCGGTATGCCAGCCAATACCTCGGGAGGCGCCGGTAATAACAATGGTTTTCATGGCTTATATAGTTACTGCTGGATAATGGCTTTGGGCGCATAAAAAAGCCCGGCTGTAAAGACCGGGCTTTATTATTATTCATCCTCTAAGGGGAGAAGTCCCGGGGGATGTTCTTGTTAAAGGAGCATGTTAAGGGGATGCTCCAGGGCATTTTTCAGGGTTTGTAGAAAGGCGGCTCCGGTGGCGCCGTCCACTACCCGGTGGTCACAACTCAGGGTAAGGCTCATCACGTTACCAGGCACCACAGCTCCATCGCGCACCACGGGCTCGTGGCGGATCCCCCCTACGGCCAGGATGCAGCTATCGGGGGCATTTATAATGGCGGTAAAGTCTTTTATGCCAAACATGCCCAGGTTGCTGATGGTAAAGGTATTGCCCTCCATTTCTTCGGGGGCCAACTTTTTGTCGCGGGCTTTGGTGGCCTTTTCCTTTACTTCCTGATTTATCTGCGCCAGGCCTTTATGGTTGGTATGGCGAATTACGGGAACTATAAGTCCTTCTTCGACGGCCACGGCCACGCCCACGTTTATGTCTTTATTGCGGCGGATTTTGTCACCGGCCCAGGAGGAATTGATGGCCGGATGCTGACCCAGGGCGCTTGCGCTGGCCTTTACCACCAGATCATTGAAGCTAATTTTCGTTTCACTGGTTTCATTGATCTTTTTGCGGGCGGCCATGGCTTCCTCCATGGCTACATCAATGGTCAGGTAGAAATGCGGGGCACTAAACTTAGATTCCGCCAGGCGCCGGGCAATGGTTTTCCGCATCTGCGATACATTCACCTCCTCGTAGGCAAGATCTTGGGGCGCTTCTGCGGCCGGGGCCATAGACGCCACTGCGGCGGGCGCGGCGGCAGCGGGCTGCTCTTGCGGCTTAAATTCGTCGATATCGC
>CAJXMS010000327.1 GCA_913056475.1 uncultured Bacteroidota bacterium | reverse complement strand
GTCATCGTAGGTAGCTTTTAAGTTGAGTATACCGAGAGGGGCAAACGCCTTCCTGAAGATCGAAAATAACACTTCCCGAAGACATACCCACCCAGGGCCATGGGTTGTAGTCCCGGTTTTGGCAGCTAGGGTCCTACAGACCTGGGAATGCCGGACCTTCATTCGTTCCCCCACCACGCGCCGTGCTTGCCTCTACAATTCCCGCCCAGCGTTGGACAAGGCCGCTGCCCCACAGGGCATAGCCCAGTGGACGTGGAAGGGGCAGCACTTAAAACCATATTCCTTCCAATTGACTTTTATAGAGCGACACTCCCTAATTTTGCCAAAATTTGAATACCCGCATGAATCAGCAGCTATCAGAGCAGGAAAAGCAGCGCCGGAGCTCCCTCGAGGCCTTACGCAACCTGGGTATAGACCCCTATCCCGCCGCGGAGTACCCGGTAAGCCATTATGCCCAGGACGTCCACGAGCGTTACCAAAAATCCCCCGATGCCGGGGAATGGAAAGAAGTAAGCCTGAGCGGACGGCTGATGACCAAGCGCATCATGGGCAAGGCCTCCTTTGCGGATCTCATGGATAGCACGGCCCGGCTCCAACTTTACCTTAACCGGGATGAAATTTGTCCAGGCGAGGATAAAACCCTCTACAACGATGTTTTCAAAAAGCACCTGGACATCGGGGACATCATCGGGGTAAAGGGCTTCATCTTCACCACGCGAATGGGCGAAACCACCTTACAAGTAAGCTCACTCCAGGTGCTTAGTAAATCCCTCCGTCCGCTGCCGGTGGTCAAGCGAGATGAAGAAGGCCATGTATACGATGCCTTTACCGACCCCGAACAGCGCTACCGCATGCGCTACGTAGACCTGCTGGTAAACGACCACGTCAAGCGCACCTTCGAGATCCGGAGCCAGCTCTTCCAGGCTATGCGCCGTTTTTTCGATGAGCGCGGCTACCTAGAAGTTGAAACCCCCATTCTCCAACCCATTCCCGGCGGTGCCGCCGCCCGCCCATTTGTGACCCATCACAATGCCCTGGACATGCCTTTGTACCTGCGCATTGCCAACGAGCTTTACCTCAAGCGCCTCATCGTAGGCGGTTATGAAGGGGTGTATGAGTTTTCGAAAGACTTCCGAAACGAGGGCATGGACCGCTCACACAGTCCCGAGTTTACCGTCATGGAAATCTACGTTGCCTACAAGGACTACTTCTGGATGATGGATTTCACCGAACAACTTTCGGAACAGGTAGCCCGCCGTATCACCGGGGGCAGCCCTCACTTCCAAGTGGGTGAAAATACCCTCGATTTCACGGCCCCCTACCGCCGCATAAGTATGCGAGAAGCCATCCTGGAGCAGACCGGCTACGACATAGAGGGACAAAGCGAAGAGCAGATCCGCCAAAAAGCCCGGGAGCTAGATCTCGAAATAGACGACAGCATGGGCAAGGGTAAACTTATCGACGAAATTTTTGGCGAGAAATGCGAGCCCCATTACATCCAGCCCACCTTCATCACCGACTATCCGGTGGAAATGTCGCCCCTCTGCAAGCGCCACCGCAAAAACCCCGACTACACCGAGCGCTTTGAACTGATGGTAAACGGCAAGGAAGTAGCCAACGCCTACAGCGAGCTCAATGACCCCCTGGATCAGCGAGCGCGCTTTGAAGAACAACTGCGCCTCAGCGAAAAGGGCGATGACGAAGCCATGTTCATAGACCAGGACTTTTTGCGCGCCCTGGAATACGGCATGCCCCCCACCTCGGGTATGGGCATTGGGATGGACCGGCTGGCCATGCTTTTCTCCGGCCAAAGCTCCATTCAGGAAGTACTCTTCTTCCCCCAAATGCGCCCCGAAAAGCAGCCCGAAATCCCCACCCCGGAACAGTTTGCAGCCGCTGGCGTGCCGCCCGCCTGGAGGCAGGCAGCCCTGGAAGTGTATGGAGATGTAGATGCCCTTCGCTCCCAAAAAGCCACCCAAATCCACCAAAAACTAAACGGCTACCGCAAAAAAAAGAAGCTGGACCTGCCCGCCTTACAACTAGACGAAGTAGAGAAGTGGCTTCAAAACTAAAGCTCCCCGATGAAGAAAATCAAGCGCGACCGCATCGCCGAAAACATAGCTGAATACGACAGCCTCAGCGATCAAGAACGGGGCCAATTCATAGCCCGGGTGCTGGAAGATCAGCCCTATTTGATGGGCTTCGTTACCAACCTGGCCGATGACTTCAGCGAAAAAGAGCACGAGGCCCTGGTAGATTCGGTGCTCATCCTGATCAATGCCTTCATTGCCACCGGCATCCCGGTAGATACCATCCCCGACGCTCTAATCCAGGAAGTATTAAAAGAGAAAATTGACGCTTACGAAGCCATGGCCGATAAAGGAGCCGTAAAAGCCCACGCGGTATCGGAGCTGGCAGATAGCCCCCTTACTTTCGAAGACATCCGCCAGCGCGCC
>CAJXMS010000326.1 GCA_913056475.1 uncultured Bacteroidota bacterium | reverse complement strand
TAAGAGGACCAGTACTATGGCGGTAATCTTCAGTTTGCTGGAAAATTCAAACATAGCTTCTACAGTGTTGGGCGTTATTTCATTGCGGTTTGGTTATCAGCGGCGGCCTCTTCCGTTTCCTCCGGGGCATCCGCTTCGTCAGCGGGGGCTTCATCGGTTTGCTGCGCCCGGAGCTTCATCACGTGTTGGGCCACGAGCCAACGCTCCTCCGGGGTAATTTGCGAAGCGTGGGCACCCATCAGGTTTTTACCGTAGGTTACCACGTGAAAGATAGAGCCCAAATTGATATCGCGATCTTTGTAGGCGGGTACACCAGCATAAACGCCATTTTCCACCAAAATGCCTTTGCCCATGCCCTTATCGCCATGGCAGTGATCACAAAAAATATTGTAGATCTCCAGGCCCTTAACCAGCGCCGCCGAATCCGTAGGAACGGCCTTCGGCATGGTTAGGTTAGCCTTGGCCGAATCATAGCCTGATTGCTGAGGCGAAAATTCCTGATAAGCCATAAAGCCACGTGGCACCGTACCATTTACGGGCTTCAGGGCAGAGATGGAGTCCCCGATTTGCGTATTGGGCGCGTACGTTTCTACCGCCGGGCCATCGTACATATCCGGCATAAACACCCAGCCCCGGAAGTTATCGATCTCTTCACAGGAGCTTAGGCCTGCGGCCAAAAGTATTACCGCCAGCAGTAGGGGAAATGAGTTCTTAAGCATCGGCTTCTTTGTTTTGGCTTACTTCTACAGCGCCGGACTCCCGCAGGAGCGCCAGCAGTTCATCGGAAGATTGGGTTTCTTGCGGGGTGACTTCCATGAGAAACATATTGTCAGTGGTCCGTGGATCGGGATTGGCCGTTTTCTTGCCCGGGTAAAGCCCGTTGCGGAAGAAAAAAGTCCATACCATTAAGTGCGCGGCAAAAAAGACGGTAAGCTCAAACATCACCGGCACGAAGGCCGGCATATTCTCGCCCCAGGTGAAGCTGGGCTTGCCCCCGATGTTCATGGGCCAATCCACGATGAGCATACCATAAGTCATCAGGGAGGCAAAGGTAAGCCCCACCAAGCCGTAAAAGAAGGCAGTGATCGCCATCCGGGTTTCTTTCAATCCCATGGCTTCGTCCAGCCCGTGTACGGGAAAGGGAGAATACACTTCACTTACGTTGTAGCCCTTTTCCCGGACTTCTTTAACGCCCCGCAGGAGGACGTCATCGTCGTCATAGAGGGCTTTTACTACAGGTGCTTGATCAGTGGCCATGTTCTTCTTTAGCTTGAAGTTTCTTATAGTTTTCGCCGGAGCTCTTGAGGATGGTTTTCAATTCTGCCTGCGCTATCACCGGAAAGCTGCGGGCGTAGAGCAAAAAGAGCACGAAGAAAAATCCAATGGTCCCCACAAAAATCCCGATGTCTACAAAGGTGGGCGAGAACATAGCCCAGGAGGAAGGCAAGTAGTCCCGGCTAAGGTCCATCACAATAATGTCAAAGCGCTCAAACCACATACCGATATTGATCACAATCGAGATAATGAAGGAAGCCAACAAATTGCGCCGCACTTTTCGGAACCAGAGGAAGAGCGGGGTAATGATATTACAAATGATCAGGGCCCAAAAAGCCCAGGCGTAGGGTCCGGTGGCCGCGCCCCAAGACATGGACCCGAAGTCTTCGTAGTTACTTCCACTGTACCAGGCAATAAAGAACTCCGTAATGTAGGCCACCGCCACAATTCCGCCGGTAAGAATAATGACGATATTCATGAGCTCCACGTGCTCCCGGGTGATATAACTTTCCAGGTGCAGCACCTTTCGGGTGATAATCAGCAGGGTAAGCACCATGGCAAAACCCGAGAAAATAGCCCCAGCCACGAAGTAAGGGGGAAAAATGGTGGAGTGCCACCCGGGGATCACCGATGTAGCAAAGTCCATCGATACAATGGTATGCACGGAAAGTACCAGCGGCGTCGCCAGCCCGGCCAGTACCAATGAAACCTCCTCAAACCGCTGCCAGTGCTTGGCTCTACCGGCCCAGCCGAAACTCAGGATGCGGTAGACATGCTTTTGAATGGGATTTTTGGCCCGGTCGCGCAGCATGCTAAAATCGGGGATAAGGCCTACGTACCAAAACACCAGCGATACGGAGAAATAGGTAGAAATGGCAAACACGTCCCAAAGCAGGGGCGAGTTAAAGTTGACCCATAAGGAGCCAAATTGGTTGGGCAGCGGAAACACAAAATAAGCCAGCCAGGGGCGTCCCATGTGGATAAGGGGGAAAAGAGCCGCCTGAATCACCGAGAAGATGGTCATCGCTTCCGCCGACCGGTTAATGGACATCCGCCACTTTTGGCGAAACAAAAGGAGGATGGCCGAGATCAAAGTCCCTGCGTGCCCGATACCTACCCACCATACAAAGTTGGTAATATCCCAGGCCCAGCCAATGGTTTTATTAAGACCCCATACCCCG
>CAJXMS010000325.1 GCA_913056475.1 uncultured Bacteroidota bacterium | reverse complement strand
CCACTGCCCGTTCCTACTTCCAGCACCCGCTGGCCCGGCGCTAAGGCCAGTTTTTCGGTTTGGAAAGCCACCGTGTAAGGCTGGGAGATGGTTTGTCCCGCCGCGATGGGAAAGGCCTTGTCTTGGTAGGCATAGCCTTCAAAACTGCTGTCCAGGAAAAGGTGGCGGGGCACGGTGCCGATCGCTTTGAGCACGGCTTTGTCGCGAATGCCTTTGCTGACCAGCTTTTTGACCAGCGCGTTGCGCTGTCCTTTGTGGCGATGCAGATCTTCCATGGGCGCGCAAAGATGGGGAAAATAGGAGGGCGCCTTTTGCTATCGGCGGTTCTCTTTCCGGGGTAAAACAAAAATAGGGTGGTTTAGAGCGCCGCCCTGCAGGAAGCACCTCAGGGGAGGTCAGCCCGTAAAAAATGGAGGGTGCTTTCCAGCGCCTGCCGGCTGGCCACCGGGAGTTCTTCGGACGGCCAGGGATGCTTCCGGTCGTAGGTGTGGCCGGTGCCGGGAATGATCTTTACCGCGGCGGAGGGACACCAGCTTTTAAGCGTGTAAGCGGCTTCTACGAACACGGCTTCGTCATCTTCACCGTGTACAATAAGGCCCGGGCTTTGTAAGCTCCGTACAGCATTTTCCAGGTCTAAGCTTGCCCGGTGCTGGCGGTGCTCTTCGTAGAGTTGGTAGCCGATGGGCAGGTCCTGGCCGGTGCGCCCGTTGGGTCGGTAAATAACCCCTTCTTGCTGCCACTTTCGGAGCGTCTCGGCCTCCCATTTAAGCCAGGGCGTTTGGGTATGGCTGGGAGCCGACCAGGTGACCCATCCGGCGACACGTGGATGATGGGCGGCGTAAAGAAGGGCATCTGCCCCGCCGCGGCTGTGCCCGATTAAGTAAAGAGGCAGCTCCGCTATGCCCAGCGCTTTTCCCTGTTCCTGCACAAAGGCTTCGATCTGTTCCAGATCGTATTGCCGCTTGCGGTAATTGTCTTCCCGGTAGGCTTCCAGGTCGGCAAATTCGGTAGGGCGGGAGGGAAGGGTCCCGTTGTGCGAAAAGTTGAAATTGAGCACCGCGAAGCCTTCCGCGGCCAAGGTGGCCAGCAGGAGTGGTACGCCGCCCCAGTCTTTGAAACCATTGATGCCGTGGAGGTAAAGGACCACCGCCTGGGGAGCGCGTTCTCGGGGCAAGAAAAGATCCGTGGCCATGGGCCGCGATTGGGCGCCGGTAATGGTGAAATACTGACGCTGCACCCGCGCCAGGGGAGAAGAGGGGGAACTCATGAAATACGTTTTACTAGCGGGAATCAAAGGTATGAGCCGGGTCATTTGTTTGAAAATAAGCCCGCCAGGCCTTTCGGCCCCGCGCCCGCTAGCCTCTCTCCGCCCGGGGTATTTTTACTTTTTTTAAGGGGCCAGGTTGGTAAGGCTTGGCTATTTTTGCCTAAGCTCTGCCGAAAGGAGCGTCCGGCTTATGCGTTTGAACATTTTACCGGCTCTGTGCTTGCTGATGATAACCTCAGCTTGCAACACAGCGCCTGCCCCTAAAACCATCGGTTTGAAACAAGAAAAATTAGCCCCCTGTCCTGATAAGCCCAACTGCGTAGGCAGCATGTATCCGGAAGACAGCGCGCATTACTTAGCCCCCTGGCAGCTGGCCGTGAAAGGCGAGGTGGCCATGAAAAAATTGCAGCAAATCCTGTCGGAAACCAATAAAGTAGAGCTGCCAACGGCTCAGGAGGATTACCTCCACGCGGTGTTTACCATTCCGGTTTTTGGCTTTAAAGATGACGTGGAATTTTACCTTCCGCCGGAGGGGGGGCTTCTCCATTTTCGTTCTGCCAGCCGGGTAGGGCATTCCGATTTGGGGGTGAATAAGCGCCGGATAGAAAAACTGGCCCAAATGATGGCCCGCGAAGGAGCGATAGAATTATGAAAACCCGGGTAGACATAGCTTGCCCGCACTGTGGCTGGAAACCCGATGGCGAAGAGTACTGGCAATGCGATGGCTGTGGCCAGCCCTTCAGTATGTTTGGCGATGCGGGGCGCTGTCCCAGTTGCTACCACGTGCATGAGCATACCCAGTGTATCGACCACGCCGGGGGATGTGGGAGCGTGGCCCCCCACCTTGATTGGTACATAGGCTTAGACGAGGGGCTCCGGGAAATTAATGTGGAGCGCGACCGGTAGTAGAGAAGCGGCAAAAACGCCTTTTACGGATGCTTCAGAAGGGAGCCTCTACGGGCCAGGCGCTGGCAAGGGCTCCAACGGCATAATCCATCCCGGAAATAAAGCTGGCAGCGAGGGAGAAGCTTAGGCCTGCTTGCCTACGGGCCTTTAGCCCTGGAAAGGGTTTTGTATGAAGGGCAAAACAAGCTCGTGGCCTTCTTTTTCCTTTCGGGACGCCATATTGCTGGCGGAGCTAGGACTCCTTTGGCCGCAGGCCGTCCAGAATGGCGCTCCGTTCCGGGTTATAA
>CAJXMS010000324.1 GCA_913056475.1 uncultured Bacteroidota bacterium | reverse complement strand
CAATTCCTTGGGCATAGAGCTCAAAAAGGAAAACGTCGTAGGCGTTTTTGCCCCCGATCGAAAATTTGAAGAAGACGATATTTTAGTACTTTTCGGCGCCATGACTGATATGGACAGCCTTCTCGACCTAAAATAATAACCGCCCATGGAACCCACCGACGTACCAGCCACCCCCCAATGGAGTGCCTCCCTCCGGCACCAGTTGCACTCCCTCGCAAAATACACCCGCTTTCTGGGCATTCTCCTATGGATCGTGGCCGGCTTGCTGCTGCTGATTGCCCTGATCATTATCGCCGCCGGAGGCACCTTGGGGAGCCTGAGCGGGGAGGCGGCCTTCCTCGGCGGAGCGGGCGGCCTGCTCGTAGGCCTGCTTTACGGAGGCATTGCGGTACTCTACTATTTCCTGGGCCGTTACCTATACCGGGCCAGTGGCCAGTTTCGCCAGGCCCTCCACAGCGGGCAGGAACAAGACCTCCACGCCTGTTTTGGTCCCCTTCAGCTTTTCTTCCGGCTCATTGCCATCATCGCCATCGCTTTTCTCGGTCTTTACGCCCTCATCATCCTTTTTGCCCTCATCGCCGGCGGCATCGGTACTTTATTGGCCTAGCGGCCCGCGTTTTTTAGGCCTCCCGGCCAAATGGGAAGGACGCCGCCGGAAACCTTTTCCCCTTATTTAGGGCCGGTCTCGCAGAGCATCCCTTGCGTAGGCGGCGCGGCCAAGCGCTTCGCCGGGCGCCTCCCCTCCCGCCAGAAGCGGGAGTGGTGGGCCCAGCCGGGCTCCCTTCGGCAAGCTCAGGATGCTTCGTCTCCGCTCAGCATGACTTCGTCTTCGCTCAGGAAAACTGGTGCAAGGGACTGCCGCCCAAACAAAAAATCCCGCCAGAAGCGGGAGTGGTGGGCCCAGCCGGGCTCGAACCGGCGACCAAATGATTATGAGTCATCTACTCTAACCAACTGAGCTATGGGCCCGGCACAAAGGTAGGGCATCTCGTAAAACTGGCAGAGTCCTTCCCCCCTCCGTCAGTCGAAAACAGCCCGGGCCTTCCGGAAGGTCGGGAGGTTACTAAAAGCACCTTATTTTTGGCGCTACCGTATGGTTACTCGCTATTTATGAAAAAGAACACCGCGCCGGCCGCCATCCGCCACCTCATCTTTGATTTTGGTGGGGTATTACTTCCCATAGAAGAAGAAAAAACCTGGGAGGCTTTTGAGAGGCTGGGGGCCCAGCCATCCCTGGGCGCACAAAAAGGGCTCTTCGAAGGCTTTGAAAAGGGGGAATTATCCGGAGCGGATTTCCTGGAGGGCTTGCAGCCGCATTTTTTTCGGAAAAACATTTTTAAAGACGACCTGGCCGAAGCCTGGGCCGCCATGTGCTACCACCCCATCCCCGAAGCATCCCGGCTTTTCCTGCGCAAGCTTCGTCGCCAGGGCTACCGGCTCTTCCTTTTAAGCAATACCAACGAGCTGCACATAAGCCGCATCCGGGCCCTCAGCGGGCCCTTTGACTATGGCCAGTTCTTGAAACTCTTCCACGGCGTTTACTACAGCCAGGAAGTAGGCCTCCGCAAGCCCCAAAAGAAGATTTATCAGCGCCTCCTGGAGGAGCAGGAATTGGCGGCCCGTGAGTGCTTCTACGTAGACGACAAAAAAGAAAACCTCAAACCCGCCCGGTCGTTGGGCATGCAGGTATGGCACCTCAACCGGGAAGAGATGGGCTTTGCCGATTTGGAAAAGAAGGTGAAAGCCCTCCCTAATCCCGCTCCTGACATAGCTCCGTAAGTACCCCGTTGGCATCCTTGGGATGGACGAAGGCCACCCATTTGTTATCCGCTCCCTTTTTGGGGTTTTCATTGAGAACCCGGTAGCCCGCCTGGCGCAAGCGTTCCAGCTCGGCCGCAATATTATCCACCGCGTAGGCTACATGATGCAGTCCTTCCCCTTTCTTTTCTAAAAACTTGGCGATGGCACTATTTTCATCAGTGGGCTCCAGGAGCTCTATCTTGTTGGGCCCCGCCGCGAAGAAAGCCGTCCTCACCCCCTCCCTTTCCACGGTTTCCGTTTTGTAGGCCGGCTTCCCCAGCAGGTTTTCATAGCGGGCACAGGCCGCTTCCAGGTTCCGAACGGCTATGCCGAGGTGTTCAATTTTATTCATTTCTGATCTCTTTAAGGTTTAGGCAAAACTCTGCATTTCCACCAGCTTGGCGTAGATGCCCTTTTTTTCCAGGAGCTGGGCGTGCGTCCCCCGCTCCGCGATTTGCCCCTGGCGCATGACGATGATCTCGTCGGCGTGCTGGATGGTACTAAGACGATGGGCGATCACCAGGGAGGTGCGGTTTTCCATGAGCTTAAAGAGGGCTTCCTGCACTAATTTTTCCGATTCCGTATCGAGCGCGCTGGTGGCCTCATCCAGGATCAGAATGGGCGGATTCTTGAGCACGGCCCGGGCTATACTGAGGCGCTGCCG
>CAJXMS010000323.1 GCA_913056475.1 uncultured Bacteroidota bacterium | reverse complement strand
AAGTTAAGTCCCAAAAGCAGCTTTCTCAGAACAGCATTAACTCCTACATTGTGGAGGCACAAAAGTAATTTTGGGGCTTAAGACCTTGCAGGGCGCACTTTTACGGTTTCGATTTTGGTGTTGCTCACTCCTTCTACTTCCAGCCATCTATTTTCAACCTGTAGCCCTTCCCCTGTCTCGGGAATTCTTTCCAAATGCTGAATTATAAGCCCCCCCAAGGTAGTGTAGCTTTCCCCCTCTGGTAGCTCCAAGTCGTAACGCTCATTTAGATAATCAATCTCCTGCCGGGCCGAAAATCGGTAACTGCCATCTTCCAGGGACTGTTCGAGAAGGGCTTCGGTGTCATGCTCATCATCAATTTCCCCAAAAAGCTCTTCTACGACATCTTCCACCGTAATGAGCCCCGAGGTACCACCAAACTCATCCAACACCACGGCCAAACTGCGCCGATCACGAATGAGCAAGTTCAACACTTCATTAGCGCTCATACTTTCCGGAATAAAACTTACCGGGCGCAAAATAGACCTGAGATCCTCCGGTTGCTTAAACAGTTCAAAACCGTGTACATAACCAATTATATTATCAACCGAATGACGGTACACAAGAACTTTGGAAAGGTGTGACTCTATAAAGACCTGCCGTAATTCCCCCAAAGAGGTTTGAAAATCAATCGCCACAATCTCTGTACGGGGTACCATGAAGTCCCTTGCTTTTTGCTCGTTGAAAGCCAGGGCATTACGGAAAATTTGAATTTCCTGCTCTTCCTCATTTACCTCGGGTGCATCATCGGAGCGCTCCCGTAGGTAGCTTTCCATATCTTGCTTTTCGAAGGCCCCCGTGAGCACCTGAGCGGGATTACTGGTTTGCCCGAGCAACCAGCGCGCCAGGAAAACAACCAGGCGGGCTAAGGGATCGAGCAGAATAAAAAAAAGCTTGGCCGGCACCGCCAAAACCTTAAGCATAAAGTTGGGATAGACACTAAAAAGCACGCGTGGTAGCAGTTCTCCCAAAACCAAAATCAGCATCAACCCGGCCAAACCGATCCATACCCAGTGCGCTAGCCCCGCTTGAGCGGACCAAAAACGGCTGGCATAATGCACAAAGGCTGCCGCAAAAATAACCAGGGCCGTTATCTTGCCAGTAAGCATGGCCGCGACAAAACGACTGGGCGCCTCTAAAAACTGTCCAATAAGTTGATGAGAAAAGCTTCCTTTTTTATTTTCCACTTCGATGTGGAAGCGATTGGCCGTGATGAGCGCCGCTTCCAAACCCGTAAAAAGGAGGGCTGCCAACAAAGCAATAACTATGAGAAGCATCCAAAGCATAAGTCTTAAAGCTTATGAGAATCCTTAAATTCTTGTTTGAGCCTTTCGCGTACTTCCAAACGACGGCGACTGCGGCGGCGCCATAAAAACATGATGACAGCTAAAACAAAGAATCCCGCAAAGAGCCATCGCTCATCCCCCGGTTCATTGAAAAGTAGAATAAACTCCACCAAAGACACGGCGGCAATAATGACCCACGCAATTTCGCCTACAACTAAAAACTTTTTAAACATCCTCCTCTATCATTAACGTTCCGGTCACCTCTTTGACCTCGTATTGCTCAAAATTTTGATCGGCCTCAAAGCCATGGCCTAGGATAACCTCATCTTCCGTAGTCATGCGCACAAAAGCGTCCGTATAGATGCGCTCCCGGCGGCTATCCCAGAAAAGCTTTTCCGTTTGCAGTTTTTCGCCTTCCCGGTTGATCACCACCACATTGCCCCTGGCCTCCCAGCGACCTTCTTCCAGCAATTGCAACGCATAATCGGATCTTAAACGGGAAGAAAGGTCACCATTTTTATTGAAAAAACGAACTTTAAGTCCCCGGGGAAATTCTCGCTGCGGCTCCTTCAGCTGCGGATAGCTTTCCGCCAGAGGCGCTTCCATTTCCATTCGGAGTTCCGTGCTGTCCGTGTAACGCACCTCTAAATTCTCCTGTACTTCCAGGGGGATACGCCTGTTTTCGGTTACTTTACGTACCTCTTGGACATCATTAGTACAGCCCCAGCATAGAAAAAGCACCCCCAGCCAAGTGGGGATGCTTTGTGCAAAATAGGACTGATTGGTCATGTGGAAGGCCACCTTGCTGGGTAGCGTTCTTTAAAACTCTACGGTCACCGTCTCATTGATGAAACAACCGATCGTATACTTCTCTCCATCACTATGACCCAGCTGGAAGCTTACCCCCTTATCAGGCGTTTGTTTCCGGTAAGTGGCAATGAGCGCGTTGGCCCTATCTGCTACGCTGGGGTCTATGCTGCGCGCGTACTGCAGTTTGTTGATGGCCGCCCAGAAAACAGCTCCTTTCTCAAAGGCATCGTTTCCACAGCTACTGCTGGCAGCCGCATAGGATTGCGCCAGAATTAGATAGGGGTCACCCCAGTTTTTCTTCAGGCGGGCGGCATTGCGAGCAGCTCCTGCTGCACGAGCTTCACTCCCAATCTTGAGGTA
>CAJXMS010000322.1 GCA_913056475.1 uncultured Bacteroidota bacterium | reverse complement strand
TTTCGGCCAAATGTACCACCCTCCAGCAAGAAAATTTCCCCCTTTTCAAACGGCGGCTCTCCCCGGGCAGCTCATGCTACCAATGCCGCCACCACATGAAAAACATACCCCTTAACACCCTCGATTTTGCCGTAGTAGCCACCTATTTTTTAGTGGTGCTGGGCCTGGTGGGGGTCATGCTCTGGCGGGAACGAGGCAAACCCCGGAGCTCCGAATCCAGTAGCTACTTCTTGGGCGGGCGCAATATGGGTTGGTTCGTCATCGGCGCTTCCCTTTTTGCTTCCAATATCGGCTCTGAAATCCTGGTAGGCTTGGCAGGCGCTGGTGCCTCAGGCGACTTCCCCGCCGGTCAGATGGAGATCCTGGCCGCTGTGATGCTGCTTTTGCTGGGCTGGCTCTTTGTGCCCTTTTACTTGCGCAGCGGCGTGTACACCATGCCCGCCTTTTTGGAGAAACGCTACAGCACCTGGGCGCGGAGCTACCTCTCCTGGATCAGCATCCTGGGCTATATCCTTACCAAAATATCGGTCACCATTGCGGCTGGCGGGGTGGTCTTTACCGCTCTTTTGGGCATTAATTTTTGGACCGGTGCGCTGATCACCATCCTGGCCACGGGCCTCTATACCGTCATTGGCGGGCTTAAGGCGGTCTTATACACCGACCTCCTCCAACTCTTCGTACTCCTGGCCGGCGCCGTAGCGGTATCCTATTACGGACTGGAAGCCCTGGGCGGCTGGGATCAGGTAGCCGCTCGCACCACCCCGGCCTATACCAGCCTGTGGCGCAGCATAAGCGATCCCGATTTTCCCTGGACGGGTATCCTTTTCGGGGCTCCTATTCTGGGGGTATGGTACTGGTGTACCGATCAGTTTATCGTTCAGCGCGTACTGGCCGCCAAAAACATTCAGGAAGCACGCAAGGGGACCATCTTTGCCGGCTACCTAAAACTCCTGCCGCTCTTCCTTTTTGTAGTGCCCGGGGTGATCGCCTACGCCCTCTCCACGGGAACGGACCCCGTGCTGGTTTTTCCGGAAAGAAACGGCGCCCCGCTCTACGACGCCGCCCTGCCCCTTATGACCACCCAATTGCTTCCCGCCGGCCTCAGGGGCTTGGTTGCCGCCGGCTTGCTGGCCGCCTTGATGAGCTCGCTCTCCTCGGTATTTAATTCCTGCGCCACGCTTTTCACCTTCGATATCTATCAACGCTACCGGCCCGAGGCCTCCCCCGCCCATTTGGTATGGGTAGGGCGGATATTTACGGTGATCCTGGTAGGCTTGGGCCTGGCCTGGATCCCCATGCTAGAACTGATTGAAGGGGGCTTATACCAGAGCCTACAGAGCATCCAATCTTACATAGCCCCCCCCATTGCAGCGGTTTTTTTACTGGGACTCTTTCTGCCCCGCCTGCATGCTGCCGGCGCGCAGGCTGCCCTGCTTACCGGCGCCTTCCTGGGCCTGTTGCGATTGCTTTTAGAAGTCTCCGGCTGGGCCCTGCCTACCGCCCTGCACTGGTTCGTTGCTATTAACTTCCTGCATTTTGCGCTCTTTCTTTTCCTGCTTTGCAGTGGGATCCTCATCGCGGTGAGTTATATACTCCCCGCCAAACGTGACGAAACACTTGTAAATAACCTAACTTTGAGCAAGGGCCCACGTAGCCCCATCAATACTGGTAACGTAGCGCTCAGTATCTTTCTGCTACTTTGCATAGCTGCTTTATGGTATTTCTTTGCCTAACAAGCCAATCTCGAACGCCCGTAAAATGACATAGGCGGGGCCCTATCCTCCCCTTGCCCTAAGAGAAAATGATTGTGATAGCTACACACCTTTTTACCAGAAAAACCTTGCAGCGGCGGCTCCTACTTTTGGCCGCAGGCCTGCTCCTGTGGGCTACAGGCCTGCCAGGGCAGGTATACTTTCACCCCAGCTCGCAGCAGCTGCCCCAGCAATCGGCCACGGCCCTGGCCCAAGATAAGCTGGGCTTTCTATGGGTGGGCACCCGCTACGGCCTTCATCGCTACGATGGCTACGACTTTTACGCTGCTTTTCCAGCCCAGGATTCCGTGCCGCGCAACAGCGCCAACGTGATATCCAGCCTCCTGGTGGCACAGGACAGTAATCTCTGGGTGGGCACCAATGGCGGCGGGCTGCGCTTCCTTAATTACCAAAGCTTGCGCTACGAGCCCCTGCCCGCGAAAAACGCTGACACCCTGGCGGCGCGCGTGGTAAATGCCCTGGCGCAGGACAGCGGTGGCCATATCTGGATAGGTACTCAATACCAGGGCCTCTGGCAGTACCGCCCCGCCCAAAGACGGCTGGCGCCCGTGCTACCCCATAAACGCCTGGCGGGAAAAACCCTGGCGGAGCTACACATTACCGCCCTGGCACCCGCCCCAAACAATCGTTTATGGATAGGAACCTGGTCCAGTGGGTTATTGCTCTACCATGGACCATCGGGCTCCCTTCAACAATTTACCCCGGAAAACAGTCCGGGACTGCGCAGCCGAAATATCC
>CAJXMS010000321.1 GCA_913056475.1 uncultured Bacteroidota bacterium | reverse complement strand
AAAACGTACCCGCGCCGAAGCGGAAGAAGCCCGCATCAGTATCCGCAACGCCCGCAAAGAGGCCAATGACGAGATCAAAAAACTAGACGGTTTGAGTGAAGATGAGGTCAAAGACGCCGAAGACCGCGTGCAGGGCCTTACCAACAAACACATCCAAAAGGTGGATGAAGTGCTGGAGCACAAGGAAGCGGATATTATGAAGGTTTAGGCACCACCCCTGCATGACGGGGCTGCGACCCCCCCAAAGGCGCGAAACGACGGATTCGAATTCGTCATGGTCAGGGAATTACATTCGAAATCACCCTTTCCTCATGATCGGGCGGAAATGGGCTCCCCTTTGGGGATTTAGGGGCTATGCAGCAAGGGCGTTTTTAGGTTAAATCGTGGACCTGTTAAATCGTGAAAGGGAGAAGAGGCCTTTCGGCCCCTGGCGTTTGCAGGGTTTTCACCCATATCCTTACTTGCGATTAGCCCTGCGAAGCACGGGCCAGGCTGTAAGCCTGGATTCATTAAAGCCTGGGGTTGCAACCCCAGGTCTCCGGCCCCATCCCCCACCCCAAACGCTGTAAGCGTTTTGCCTTCTGTAAGACCGTTTATCACGCGATAAAGTAGGATGTATAAGAATACAATCCGCACAAATTGTAAACGCGCGTGCGAGGGGAAACCGTTTTTACCCAAAGTGGTACAGGCAGTTGCGGAGTCCTAATAGCCCACCAGTCACCCCCGGCTCGCTTCTGGCGATCCACCCCCTCATTTCGCACCAGGCGAAATGAGGGGGATAGGGCCGCGGCGTCTCCGCCAGCGTTCTGGTGGATGGCAGCAGGGAGCATACGTCCGCGAAGAGCCGCGGGACCCTTTAGGCTGTAAGCCTAATGGCGGTGTACCTGGGGTGCTACCCCAGGAATTGAGGCGGAAGACCTTCAGTCTTTGTCGTTAGGGAAAGGGGTGGGCATGGCTTCAACCTGGGGTCTTCCCCCAGGCTTTTATGCCCTAAGGCTTTCAGCCTTACCTGTAGGAGGTGGCCCGCGATGCCATTCCGCCCTCAAGAAAGCGTCCCGCCACCCAGGCCTAAAGCCCCGCCACACAAAGCACAAACTCCCCGCGCGGAGGCGTCTTCTCAAAGTGTTCTCTTAAAGAGGCCAACGTACCGCTCTGGCTTTCCTCAAATTTTTTACTGATTTCCCGGCTGTAGCTGGCCGCCCGTTCCGGACCCAGATACTGGGCTAAATCCCGCAGGGTACGCGGCAGCCGATGGGGAGATTCATAAAAGATCATCGTCCGGGGCTCTTCTGCCAGGGCTTGGAGGCGGGTTTTACGGCCTTTCTTGGGCGGCAAGAAACCCTCAAAAGCAAAGCGGTGATTGGGCAAGCCACTGTTCATCAAGGCCGGTAAGGCCGCATTGGCGCCGGGGAGGGTGATGACCTGATGCCCGGCCGCCAGGCAGTGATGGGCCAGCAAGTATCCCGGATCGGAGAGGCCGGGCGTACCGGCATCGCTTATCAGGGCCAGCGTGCCCAGCTCGGGCAGCTCTTGCGTCCAGTGGGCTACCTGCTGGTGTTCATTGTGCATGTGAAAGCTCCGCATGGGCGTATTTATGTCGTAATGCTTCAGCAATTTGCCACTGGTGCGGGTATCTTCGGCCAGGATAAGGGCCACCTCTTGCAGCACCGCCACCGAGCGGTAGGTCATATCCGCCAGGTTGCCGATGGGCGTAGGAACCAAATAAAGGGTAGGTGTCATAAGCGCAAAGCTGGAGGGCTAAGGTAGCAGACCCACGTCTTCTTCATCAAATTTTAGGCGGTGGTAAGTGCTCCCGGGGATCCCAAAAATACTTTTCGGCCGCCACCACCTGGTCATTTACCACCGGCAGCCCTTCACTTTCCAGCAGGGCCTGCATCACGCCCGGGCCAAACATGTGCTGGCCCGTAAGCCGGCCGGCGCGATTGACTACCCGGTGGGCCGGAATACCAAGCAGATCAGCACTCTGGCGCAGGGCCGTCCCCACCAGGCGCGCACTCCGGCCGCTGCCCAGATAACGGGCTATGGCTCCGTAAGAGCAGATCCGGCCGGGGGGGATTTGCTCCACCACCTG
Source organism: uncultured Bacteroidota bacterium (assembly GCA_913056475.1). Classification (GTDB taxonomy): domain Bacteria; phylum Bacteroidota; class Bacteroidia; order Flavobacteriales; family Schleiferiaceae; genus CAJXMS01. The sequence goes on along the minus strand of CAJXMS010000321.1, from coordinate 425 downwards.
GTACACGCGCTGGTAGAAATCACTTTTCAAGCCCAAACTGCACATAGGTAATGGCGTGCCCCTGGGCGCGAAACATTTCCTCGTAATAGGTGCGCACCTGATGCAGGGGGTGGTTTTTATCAAAGGCCAGCTGCTTATCTATATCGTGGTACGCCTGGTAGATAGGCAGGCCCAGCCCCTGGAGGAGCCCCACCGTGTAGCCATGCATAAAGGCGCTATCGGTTTTCAGGTGTATTCGCCCCCCGGGCTTCAGGATGCGGCGATACTTCTCCAGGAAGGCGGCATTGGTAAGGCGGTGCTTGCTGCGGCTGTTTTTGATTTGCGGATCGGGGAAGGTTATCCAGATCTCGTCCACCTCACCGGGGGCAAAGCACTGGTCTATCAGTTCTATTTGCGTACGCAGAAAGGCGACGTGGTCCATTTTC
>CAJXMS010000320.1 GCA_913056475.1 uncultured Bacteroidota bacterium | reverse complement strand
CTCGGGGCGCTTGCTTCAGGAGGCTTATTTAGGGGGTGCTCATGGCCTTTCTACCATTCAAACCTTTTGTGTGGATCGGCGTACGGGACGAAATCTACCCCTGGATAGTATACTGCTCCCGGGAAAGCGCCCTTCATTTGGCCGGGAGGCCCAAAAAAAATTCGTGGCCAAATACCAGGTAGAGGGCCAGCCGCCGGACTTTCGCGGGGCTGGTTTTTGGTTTGACAATAATCGGTTTCGCTTGCCGGAGCATTTTGTTTTTAAAGATGGCGGGCTGGAGCTGATCTACAACGTATATGAGGTAGCGCCCTTTAGCGAGGGGGTGCTGCAGATCCGCTTTGAGGAGAAGGCGTTACAGCCTTTTTTGCGGCCGGCCTACCGGTAAAAGAGCTCCTGGTCTATATACTGCCAAACGGGGCCCGGTAGCATGAAGCTTACGTCTTTGCCGGCTTTGATGCTTTGGCGGATGTGGGTGGAGGCGATTTGCATGATGGGGGCCTCGGTAAAATGCACTTGGGGATGCTGGCGGAGGGGGCCTCCATCAGACTCGACCCGGGGGTACACGTAGAGCTGATGATGCTGAAGGATCCATTGGTGGTTTTTCCAGCGGGGGAAGCTTTCCAGATTGTCCGCGCCCATAATAAGGTGGAAAGAACGCTGCGGGTGCTGCTCTCCGAGGTGGGCCAGTGTGGTGGTGGTGTAGCTGGGCTGCGGCAGGTTAAATTCTACATCGCTGACCCGGAGCTGGTAGTGATCGCCCACGGCGAGCTGTACCATGTGAAGGCGCTGGTGGTCGTCGAGGAGATTGGATTTGTTTTTGTGCGGATTGTGGGGGGTTACGACAAACCAAACTTCCTCGAGGTCGGTAAACTCCAGCATGTGCTGAGCAATGACGCAGTGGCCTATGTGAATAGGGTTAAAGGTGCCAAAGTAGAGGCCGGTGCGGGTCATAACTGGAGAAATTTTTGGGTAAGGCGGTAGGCTTCTTCCTTGGCTTGGGCGAGGTCTTCATTAACCAGGACGTGGTCAAAGCGATCGCTGCGGCCCAGTTCTTTGCGGGCCTTGGCCAGGCGCTGGCGTACCTTATCGTCGCTTTCCGTTTGCCTACTGCGGAGGCGTTCTTCCAATACGGCCAAGCTGGGAGGCATCACAAAAACGGCCAGGGCTCGCTCTCCGTAGAGGCTTTTGAGGTTGAGCCCGCCTACTACGTCAATGTCAAATATCACGTTGAGTCCCGCCGCCCAGATGCGTTCTACTTCCTTACGGAGGGTACCGTATTGGGTGCCGGCGTACACTTCTTCCCATTCCAGGAAATCGCCTTGCTGGACGCGCTGGCTGAATTCTTCCCGGCTTAGAAAGTAGTAATCTTTGCCATGCGCTTCTTTTCCGCGCGGCGCCCGGCTGGTAGCGCTAATACTGAAGCGCAGCTTGAGCTCGGGCTGGGCCAGAAGATAACGCACCAGCGTGGTTTTGCCAGAACCGCTGGGTGCGGAGAAAATAAGTAGTTTGCCAGAGGATGGGTGGGCCATAGGGGAATTCTAGCGGATGGTAGCGGGGTGGTTTTAAAGAATATTGAGCACCTGTTCCTTTATTTTCTCAAGCTCGTCTTTCATTTCGACCACCAATTTTTGAATGGGGGCATTATTGGCTTTACTGCCCAGGGTATTGATTTCGCGGCCTATTTCTTGACTTACGAAACCTAGCTTTTTGCCCACAGCGCCGCCTTCTTGCAGCAGGTCCTCAAAATACTGGAGATGGCTGCGGAGGCGCACCTTTTCCTCTGTGATGTCTAATTTCTCCAGGTAATAGACCATTTCCTGTTCCAGTCTATCCCGATCAGCGCTGGCCTGCAGCTGGGCCAGGTTGTTTTCGAGGCGTTTTTTTACCTGCTCTTTCCGCTCCCCTTCCAGGGGGCTTACCTGGTCTAGTTTGGCGGCTATGGTCTGGAGGCGTTGGTGGAGATCTGCTTGCAGCCTTTGTCCTTCACTGTGGCGAAATTGACGGAGTTGATCCATGGCCGCTTCCAGGGCTTCGCTGAGTAGCTGCTGGTCCTGCTCGCTTAGGTCCTGCTTGCTTTCCCGCAGGACCTCCGGTAGGCGCAGGAGGGCGCCCAGGGCGTCTCCCTGGGTACCGGACTGCTCGTTTAGGCGTCTAAACTGGTGGAGGTACTGCAGGGCCAGCTCTTCATTAATAGAGGGCGCGGCAGAACCATCGGTTCCTTCGGTTTGAATGCTGCAGTCTATCTTACCGCGCTGGAGGCCCGCCAGGAGTTGCTGGCGGAGGAGCGGTTCCGCTTCGCGCAGCTCATTGGGCAGGCGAAAATTGGCATCGGCCTGCTTACTGTTAAGGGACTTGAGCTCAATACTTACTTTTCGACTCGTGAGCTGGACCTGGCTCTTGCCAAAGCCTGTCATGGATTGAATTCCTGCCATAGCCCGGCAAAGGTAGTAAAGTGGCCGCGGCCTAACGGGCGGGGCGGGAAACCAGGTAAACCCCCGTAAAAATAAGGAGCGCGGCCCCCGTAGCCAGCCAGG
>CAJXMS010000319.1 GCA_913056475.1 uncultured Bacteroidota bacterium | reverse complement strand
TTAGGTAAACGACCTCTTAGGTATTATTTTGGCCGTTTTGCTGAAGGATAGGCTCAACCGCTTTCGTTGCGCTGGGAGTCGCCCGAACACCGAGTATGGAGTCCCTGTACAGCTTTACTATGCAGTGCTTAAGGGCTCTGTGTGCAAGCTGTAGAGGGTGCCTTATTGGTAAGTACGTCTCACACGGATAAATATAATGATTATTTTGGCGTCCCCGTGGGGAAGTGAATAAAAATGTGGGCTTTTGCGGGAAGCCTGCGGCCACTTAGCTCTTGAGTACTGGCCAAACCTGCTGCATTACTGCTTGCCAATCCGATCCAAGAATCTAAGGAAACGGTTTGCCCTGGTCGAAGCCTGATGCGATCTTGTGAAGAGCTCTCAAGTCTCATTGGGCGCCAAAACGGATAAACCGCTCATAGGCTTCGGGAATCTTGTGGATTTCCGGGCTGCGTTCCTTTTCAAATACAACCGCTCTGATGCAATGGGGTTCGCTGGGGTTATGAGGCTATGGCTTCCGCAGGGGAGGCCTAGTAACGCAGCCACCGCGGCGTTCTACGCCGCGTTACCGATGGCCTCCACCCGGGAGCAGCCACCCCACGCCCTACTGCAAGGCCCGCAAATCCGCCAGGACTTCCTTGAGCTTCCGGATTTTGCGGCCGTACAGGAAAAAGGTGACTAAGCGGTACACGCCCCAGGAGTACAGGGCCATAAAGCCCCAAAAGCCTAGCGCTAGCAGCGCCATTTTCCACCCGGGCTCCTCCTGGCCAAAAGTCTGGATAGAGCCCGTCCCGGTGGCGTACCACCAGTAGAAGATGCAAGCCGTAGCCGCCGGCGCCATGCCCCAGACCATCAGGCGGGAAGTGTGGCGGATGATCTTGCGCAGGGCGGCCAGGTACTGCTCTACGTAGGCCTCCACCTCCGTTTCCAGGCGGATGCTTTGCAGGTAATGGAGCAGCCGCCGGTTGTAAAAGAACAGGCCCGCGAGAAACAAGGCCACTGCGCCGCCAAAGAGCCAGTGCCCGGCGTAGCCCAGCCCGCCCAGGACCAGGGCTATGAGCAGCCATATGCTCCAGATATCCCGCTTCATGGTCCGTTCGATTTTGGCGGTGGTCAGCTTACTCTTGCGGGTGTACAAGTTGTGCAGTTTGGGCGCCAGAGGCGCATCTCTTTTCCAGATATCTTCAATTGAGCGTTCCATCGAGTAGTTTTTTTAAGCGTTTTTTAATGCGGTTGATCTTCACGCCGATGTGCGAAGTGTTGGTCCCCAGGATTTCGGCCATCTCCTTGTAAGATTTCTCTTCGAGATAGAGGAGGATCAGGGCGCGGTCGGCCTCCGCCAGGCGGCGGATGGCGCCGTAGAGCAGGCGCACGTCTTCATTGGCAAAGGCCTCGTTTTCGGCCGTGGGCAGGGGGGCTTCTTCCAGTTCCGTACGGGGCTTGCGGCTGCGGGTGAGGGACAGGCACACGTTGAGCGCCACCCGGTACACAAAGGTGCTCCACTTGCTGCGCCCCTCAAACTTGTCCCGGCTGCGCCAGAGCTGCAGGCACACCTCCTGGTACAGGTCTTCAAATTCCTCCTGCGAGTAGGCATAAGCCCGGCAGATCTTTACCAGGATGCCCTCGTGGGGTTGTAAGTATATTTTCACAAAATCTTCGCTCACGGCTTTTCATTTTAGCTGTTATATAGGTAGCTTCCCGGCCGCATTTATTACAGCGGGGGCTATCACATTTGGCCTCCCGGCCAAAGGTAAGGCCTCCCGCGAGCGGCTAAAAGTATTAAAATCAGGCACTTCTCTTGCCGAAAGTTTTTCTGGCGGGGCGCTAAGCAAACGCGGCGGGGCGGGGGAAGGAAGGGCCCCTGGCCGTCAACAATTCAGGAGCTTAGAGCCTTATGCTCGGTGTATGCTGCAAGGGGCTATTTTTGGTAGTTTTGCAGCCCCATCGGCCATCGATTATTGAGCGCACGCCTGCATGTTTACATTCATTGCCCGTTTACTGCTGAGGAACCGGATTCCCATCCTTATTCTGCTGCTGGCGCTCACAGGCTTTATGGCCTATCAGGGGCAATTTATCAAGATCAGTTATCAGTTTTCCCGCCTGCTGCCGGAAGAGGATAGCACGCAGGTAGCCTACGACCGTTTTCGGGCGCGCTTTAATCAGGTGGGCAATACCATCGTGATCGGGACGGACAGCCTGGATGTTTTTACGCCCCAGGGCTACGCGGTGTGGAGTGGCTTGCAGGACCGCCTGGCGGCGGTAGAGGGCGTCTCCTCGGTGCTTTCTCCCCTGAATGTCTTTAACCTCCGGCGCCATGATTCGCTGCAAAAACTAGAATATTACCGCCTGGATCCGGGCCCCAAAGGGCAATACCTGGATTCGGTAGGGGCGGTATTCAATCAGCTGCCCTTTTACCATTCCCTGCTGCGCAGTCCCGACGGAGAAATGCCTCTCATGATGGTGCAGATTGACTCTACGCGGCTTTATGAAAAGGCCTTGCTGGGTATCGTAAAGGCGGTCCAGCGGGAGGTACAGGCCACCGAAAGCCG
>CAJXMS010000318.1 GCA_913056475.1 uncultured Bacteroidota bacterium | reverse complement strand
CACCCGCGAATCGCTGAACGAAGAGCTGCGCGCCACGGGCTTGTTCTTTCCGGTCGACCCCGGGGCCAATGCGTCGATCGGGGGGATGACATCGACCCGTGCCAGCGGCACGACCGCCGTGCGCTATGGCACGATGCGCGACAATGTCCTTGGGCTCGAGGTGGTCACGGCCAACGGCGAGGTGATCCGCACCGGCGCACCCGTACTGAAAAACAGCACCGGCTACAACCTCACCCAGCTAATGGTGGGCAGCGAAGGGACCCTGGGCGTCATCACCGAAGCCACCTTCCGGCTCATCCCCTACCCCCGGCACAAACGTCTGATGCTGGCGCCCTTTGGCTCCGCCGAGGAGGCCTGCGAGGCGGTATCGGCCATTTTTCAGGCGGGGATCACCCCCAGCGCCATGGAATTTATGGAGCGAGATGCCATCGATTATACCCTCCGCTTTTTGCCGGAGGTGAATCTTCCGGTGGGCCCGGAAGTGGGGGCGCATTTGCTTATTGAAGTGGATGGGCAGCACCCCGAACTGCTCATGCAGGAGTGTGAAGACATGATGGAGATCCTGGAGCAGCACGGGGGGCAGGAAATACTTTTGGCCGATAGTGCCAAACAAACCGAGCAGCTATGGGCCCTGCGCCGCAAGGTGGGCGAGGCGGTGAAATCCCATTCCGTGTACAAAGAAGAAGACACCGTAGTGCCGCGCGCAGAACTGGCCCGCCTGCTCAAAGGCGTAAAGGAAATAGGCCGGCGCTACGGCTTCGAATCCGTGTGCTACGGGCACGCCGGCGATGGCAATCTGCACGTCAATATCATCAAAGGGGACTTGAGCGACCGGGCCTGGCGCGAAGAGCTGCCGGGGGGTATCCGGGAGATCTTTGGGCTGGTGCGCGAGCTGGGCGGTACTTTGAGCGGCGAGCACGGCATAGGCTGGGTGCAGCAAGCGTATCTGGATGTGGTGATGGATGTGGCGGAACGCCAGGTGCAAGTCCGCATCAAAGAGACGCTGGATCCCCGGGGTATTTTGAATCCGGGGAAAATATGGGGCGAAGAAACGCTCCTCGGAAATAATTAAGAAGGCTGCTCCAAACGGAATGCCTTAAATTACTCGTATTTTTACAGCTTTACCATTAATCCGTTACGCCATGGAAATCCCCGCTTTCCTCCTCGCCGATAATACCGATACGCCCGACGCTCTTTTCGTCATTCATACTCAGTACCCCCGCTTTGCCTGGGACCTCCAGCAAGATGAAGTGGAGTGGTTTGACCACCTGGAAGGCACCGAAGAAGACCTCATCGATGAAGTGGGCCGCCTGATGGAAACCGCCCAGGCTTTCTACGAACGCGAAATGCGGCGCCACGAAGAAGAAATTTCCTAAGGCTTACCCCCAGCTTTGCGCCGTACTTTAGCGCCCACTAAAAAGCAAGGGCAAACGGTGCGCATCGCAGAACACTTTCGGCTTAACTGGCGGCTCGCCTGGCCCGTCATGATCGGGCAGATCGGACACGTGCTGGTAGGCCTGGCCGATAGCATCATGATCGGGCGCCTGGGCACCGACCCCCTGGCGGCGGCCGCTTTTGCCAATTCCATTTTCATCATTCCTATGATCTTTGGTATTGGCATGGCCATAGGCCTCACCACGCCGGTAGCCAATGCGGACGGCCGGGGCGAGCCGCTGCTGGTGCGCAGCTATCTCAAGCACGGCCTCTACACCATGGGCGGCCTGGCCCTTTTCCTGGGACTGCTGCTGATCGCCATTCAAGGACTGCTGCCCTACTTGGGCCAGGAACCGGCGGTGAGCCGGCTGGCGGCACCCTACTTTGGTTTGCTAAGCCTTAGCCTGTTGCCCCTCCTGCTCTTTCTTACCGGCAAGCAATTTGCGGAAGGCCTGAGCGATACCCGCCCGGCCATGGCCATCTCCATCGGCGCTAATTTAATCAACATCGGGCTCAACTACCTGCTTATTTACGGCGAAGCCGGTTTTCCCGCCCTGGGGCTCAACGGGGCGGGCTACGCCACCCTATCCGCACGGGTGCTGATGGCCGGGGGCATGACGCTCTACGTGTTCCGCAAACCGGCCTTCCGGGCCTACACCCAGGCCATCCGCTGGGGAGAAACCCGGCGGGCCCACTTTCGCAAGCTGCTGCAACTGGGCATCCCCTCCGGCCTGCAGTACGTCTTTGAGGTATCGGCCTTTGCGGCCGCAGCGGTGATGATGGGCTGGATCAGTGCCGAAGCCCTGGCCGCACACCAGGTGGCCATTTCCCTGGCTTCGGTAAGCTACATGGCGGCGAGCGGCTTTGGCACCGCGGCCAACGTCCGGGTGAGCAATCAGCTCGGCGCACAGCGCCTGAAGGTGATGGAACAGGCGGGCTATACCAATTTTTACGCGGTGCTGGTTTTTATGCTGCTCTGGGGCCTGCTTTACGCCGGAGGGCGGCATTACTTCCCCACCTGGTACAGCGAAGACCCACGGGTGGTGCAGCTTGCGGCCCAACTGCTGCTGGTGGCCATTTTCTTCCAGCTCAGCGACGGCCTGCAGGTGACCGCCCTGGGG
>CAJXMS010000317.1 GCA_913056475.1 uncultured Bacteroidota bacterium | reverse complement strand
GTAAGCACTTATTAACCTGTATGATAATCGAGTTAAAAATTAGATAATGATGTTTCTTAATAGGGCCATATGAAGTTTAGCTGCCTGTGAAGAAGAGCTTCTCAAACTTTTTGAAACTTAAGCCAAGAGGGGTATCATGGCGAGTGGCTTTTTAATGGCTACCCTTTACAAAAAAATTACGATAAGCATCCTAAGGTTGGTAAGAATGAGTCGCGTTAAGATGAAGTATTTTTGTCTATATACAGATATGGGAGGATTTATTTCGATAAAGGGTGCTTAGGCATACTCGTTAGTTTATCCATTATTCTAAGGGAGATTCTGTCTTCAAATGGGTATGATAACAGGCTCTTAGATAATGCTGAATGGACTTGGGAGTCCGTTCGCGGTATGATTGGTTTTTTACAGGAAATAATCAACTTACAAAGAAGCGGTTTTGCTTAAATGAGTCGTATTGGAGGCACTATTTATAATGAATTCCTCTATATTGAAAGGGGATACTGATAAGCGACGTATTTCCCTCACCCCCCATACTCACTCAACTCCAGCCAGCGCATTTCTTTTTCTTCCAGTTCCTGGCTGATTTGTTCCATTTCCTGACTCAGGGTGGCGATGCGTTCGGCGTCGCTGGCTTCTTCTTCGAAAGCCTGGGCAATTTCCGCCTTGCGGCTTTCCAGTTTTTCCAGGCGTTGCTCCAGTTCCTGGAGTTCCAGCTTCTCGGCGTAGGTAAGCTGCGTTTTGGGGCCGGAATCACTTTTGGCCGAAGGCCCAGCAGAACGAGGCGCGCGGGAGCGGGCTAAGCTCTGGCTGCGCAGCTTTTCGGTGGCGGCTTCCTCGGCGGCGGTGCGGCGGTACTCGCTGTAATTGCCGGGGAAGTCGCGGATCTGGCCGGGGCCGGTGAAGACGAAGAGGTGATCGGTGAGCTTGTCCATAAAATAGCGGTCGTGGGTGACCACCATGACGCAACCGGGGAAGGTGCGGAGAAAATCTTCCAGGACGTTGAGCGTGAGGATGTCCAGGTCATTGGTAGGCTCGTCCAGGATGAGGAAATTGGGGTTGCTCATGAGTACGGTGAGGAGGTAGAGGCGCCGCTTTTCGCCGCCGCTGAGCTTGCGCACGTAGGTGTACTGCTGCTCACCCTCGAAGAGAAAGCGCTCCAGCATTTGGGAAGCGCTGATGTCGCCCCCTTTCCCCTGGCTGGGGAGGTACTCGGCAATGTCGGTAACGACATCGATTACGCGCTGATCTTCCTTAAAGTGAAGCCCTTGCTGGCCGTAGTAGCCGATGCGAACGGTGTCGCCAAGGACGATCTTGCCGCCGTCCAGCTCTTCCTGGCCGGTGATGAGCTTGAGCAGGGTGGACTTGCCAACGCCGTTGGGGCCTACGATACCTACTTTTTCGCCGGGCTTAAAGGTGTAAGTAAATCCGTTTAAAATCTTGAGCTCCCCAAAGGATTTTCGCACATTGTGCAGCTCGAGAATTTTGCCGCCCAGGCGGGTCATTTTGATCTTCATCTGGAGGTCTTGCTCGCCCAGGTCGCGGCTGGCTTCTTCTTTGAGCTGGTGGTAGTTGTCGATGCGGGCCTTGCTTTTGGTGCCGCGGGCTTTGGGCTGGCGGCGCATCCAGTCCAGTTCTTTGCGGTGGAGATTGCGAGCCTTGTCTACATTGGCGGCTTCGGCCGCTTCGCGTTCCGCTTTGCGCTCCAGAAACTTCGAGTAATTGCCCGGGTGGCGAAAGAGCTCTTCCCCTTCCAGCTCGAGGATGGTGGAGCAGACCTGCTCGAGGAAATAGCGGTCGTGGGTGACCATCAGGAGGGTGAGTTGCTTTTGGAGGAGGTATTCCTGAAGCCACTCGATCATGGCGATGTCCAGGTGATTGGTAGGTTCATCGAGGATGAGCAGGTCCGGGGCGGAGATGAGCACCCGGGCCAGGGCCACCCGTTTTTGCTGGCCACCGGAGAGGGTGTGGATGGCCTGATCGGTTTGGTGGAAGCCCAGGCGGCCCAGGGTTTGCTTCACCTGGTTTTCAAAATCCCAGGCCTGGTGCCGTTCCATGGCTTCAAAGGCTTTTTGGTAGGCCTCCTGATCTTCGGGGTTTTCCAGGGCGCGTTCGTATTGAAGGATGGCCCCGGTAAGGGGATTGTCCACGTCCAGGACCTGGTCCAGGATGGTTTTGTGCCCATCGAGCTGGGGTTCCTGGGGAAGGTATTCCACCTTGATGCCTTTGCGGTACACGATGCGGCCTTCATCCGGCGTGTCGCCGCCCGCGAGCATATCCAGAAGGGTGGTTTTTCCGGTACCATTGCGGGCGATGAGGGCCACCTTTTCCCCTTCGGCCAGGCCAAAGGAGAGATTTTGAAAGAGCGTACGATTGCCAAAACGCTTGGCTACGGTTTCTACGGAAAGGAGGTTGTGGTCTTGCGCCAAAGTAAGGGGGATTCAGGGACACAAAGGTCGGGCTTTGGAACGGGATAGCGCCAGCGCGCGGCGGCGGTTTTAGGGTGGGCCTGGCGGCCAAATGTGAAAGCGGCAAACGAGGACCGGTTATCTTATGGGGGGTATGCTGCGAAATGGGGACCCCTCC
>CAJXMS010000316.1 GCA_913056475.1 uncultured Bacteroidota bacterium | reverse complement strand
TCTTGCCGCTGGAACGATTACCTAGAAAACGTACCGGATCCAGGGCCTCGTTAGTAGGGCCCGCCGTGATGCATACATGCTTGCCTGCCAAGGGCTGTTCGGCGGCGAGATGGGCTTCCATTTGGGCCACAATATGTTCGGGTTCCGCCATGCGGCCTTTCCCTTTTAGGCCGCTGGCCAAATGTCCTTCTTCAGCCGGTATGTGTACAAGTCCCTGTTTTTCGAGGGTTGCTAAGTTACCTTGCGTAGCTGCATGGGCGTGCATATCAAGGTCCATGGCGGGCGCAAAGAACACCGGGCACTTGGCCGATAGCAAAACCGCCATCAAGAAGTTATCACTTTGGCCGTGGGCCATTTTAGCGAGGGTGTGGGCGGTGGCGGGGGCCACCACCATTACATCGGCCCACAGGGCTAATTCCACGTGATTGTGCCACTGACCAGAATCATCATCTTGGTCAAAATAGCTCCAATAAACCGGCTTTTCACTAAGGGTAGAAAGCGTAAGCGGGGTTACAAAATCACGAGCGGCAGGGGTCATAACCACCTGCACCTCCGCCCCCGCCTTCTGCAAAAGCCGCACTAAAAAAGTACTTTTATAAGCGGCTATACCACCGGTGATCCCCAGTAGTATTTTTTTTCCGCTTAACATGGCCTTTTCGCCTTATTAAGATTGCTCATTCCGGGGACGGCGGAAGTACACTTCGCCGTTTTTCCACTCCTGGAGGGCAATGGCGGTAGGCTTGGGAAGGGCCTCATAAAAGCGGGAAACCTCAATTTGCTCCTTGTTTTCGAATATTTCTTCGAGTGACTCGTTCTGGGTAGCAAATTCCTCCAGTTTTTCATGGAGGTCCATTTTGATGTCTTCCCCTACCTGATCGGCTCTTTTGGCAATAATATTTACCGCTTCGTAGATATTATTGGTGGGCGCATCAAGCTCATTGTGGTCTTGGGTATGGGTATCGCGCGGGGCATCTACTTTTTTATAGTCCATAGGGCAAAATGAATTTTAGGAGTTTTGAGCAGTTTGATTCTTGTTGAGAAATGCTTTTATCTTTTCTTCCAGCGGGTTGAGTTCTTCAAGGTAGGGGCTTTGCGGAAATATGCCTTTGAATTCACGCAGGGAAGTTCTCGCTTCAATATAGCGTTGACGTTGCTTGGAAGGAATACTGCCCTCCGCCAGTTTATACGCGGCAAGGGTTCGATAGTACATGGCATTCTCGCGGTACTGGGTATCGGGAAACTGGTCCATCACATTATTAAAAGCAGATACGGCAGCCTGATAGTTTTCCATGTTAAAGTAAAGCTTTGCGCGTTCATAGACCTTCCGCTCCAATTTGGCTCTTAAATCTTCGATAAGGTTATTCACCTCTTGCAATCGCCCCTCGTTGGGGTAAAGGTTGGCATAGAGCTGTAGGGCATCTATGGCCTTGTGGGTGTAGGCTTGATCAAGGCTGGCCCGTGGGGACTGGCGATAATAGCTCAGCCCCACTTTATAGTAGGCTTCGGGGGTTTTTTCGTGCTCCGGAAAGGTCTTGGCAAAATTGCTGTAGTGATAGGCCGCCAGGATATAGCTCTCCATGGCGAAATTAGTTTCCGCGTAGTAATAATAGACGGTAGCCGCTTTTTGGGTACCCCGATAAACCTTCAGCAGTTTATCAAATAAGGGCTGCGCCTTGTCATACTCCTCTGCTTCGTAGTATTCGATCGCCTTTTCGAGCTGATAAGCGGTATCCGTGCTCTCCACTACCTTCTGGTATTCCCCGCAAGCGCCCATTACAAAAATGCCTAATAGGCTGAAAACAAAAACTAACTGCCTCATAAATTCAAGCGGCAAAAGTACAAATACAGCTGGAATAAACTGCTAAACGGGCCGCAGTTCGAGAGCCTCCGCCTGGCGGGATGCTATACCCGGAAGATTTTGCTCCAATAAGGGGCCTACCAAGGTCTTCAATTCCGCGGCCTCGACCCTGGGCACCGGAGGACTGGCATAGGCCCATTCCCGCAGCAGCTGTAAGCTTCGGCCGTGGAGCCGGCGCACCACCGGTACGCCCATCCGGTTGAGGGCTTCGGCATTACAAGCTTGTTCGTACTGCCCCTTTATGGGCACTACAAACAATTTTTTACCCAAATAGAGCGCTTCAGAAGGGGTTTCAAAACCGGCAGAAGTAAGCACTCCACTCGCTTTTATCAGGGCCCGGGTAAATTGCTCCCTACTTACCGGCTCCAGGCGTACATTTCCATGGTCAGCGGCCTGGCTGCAGCGAGGCGAGAAGACAAGCCAATCCCGATTGGATACCATTTGCAGGTATTCTACCAAGAAATCATCTGCATAAGCCGGTAAATAAACCACCAACGGCCCTGCCGAAATAGGCTGAGCCCGGCGGATGTCTTCGCGAATAACCGGCGGCTGCACCGGACCGGCGTAAGGCTGGTAATGAAACCGTAAGCCGGGTTGGGCTGGCGCATAGGTGCGTAAAATTAGTTCGGCCAGCACATTTTTAACCCGCGGCCTGGGGACCCCTTTTTGTAGAAGGGCTGCCTGGTGACTACAATCCAAAACCGGACGGCCACGCCAGCGGGCCGCCCAAGCCG
>CAJXMS010000315.1 GCA_913056475.1 uncultured Bacteroidota bacterium | reverse complement strand
CGCCAAAACGGGCACGAAATGCGCATCCTACAGGCCGTTGAAGATGTGAACGAAGACCAAAAGCTGGTGCTTTTCAATAAGGTTAACAAGGCCTTTGGGGGCAACCTCGCCGGTAAGCACTTCGCTATGTGGGGCCTCTCTTTTAAGCCCAATACCGACGATATGCGTGAAGCCCCCTCCTTGGTTATCATAGATCAACTCCTGGAGGCGGGCGCCACCGTAAAAGCTTATGACCCCGTGGCGATGGAAGAAGCCCAGCATCAGCACTTGGGCAATAGGATTCAGTACGCTCAGGACGAATACGATGCCCTGAAAGACGCAGACGCCCTCCTCCTGGTTACCGAGTGGAGTGAGTTTCGCGTGCCGGACTTTGACGAAATGAAATCCTTGCTCAAAAACCCGATTGTGTTTGACGGACGCAATGTCTTTGAAGTGGATCGCATGGCCGACCTCGGTTTTGAGTATCACTGCATCGGGCTCAATTCTTAAATTCAGCGTATGGCTACCTCTCGCGTCCTTATCACCGGCGCCGCCGGCTTCTTAGGTTCTCACCTCTGTGACCGCTTCATAGAAGAAGGGTTTCGGGTAGTGGGCATGGACAACCTCATAACGGGCGACCTCAAAAATATTGAGCACCTCTTTAAGCTCCCGGAATTCGAGTTTTATAATGCTGATGTGTCCCAGTTTATCCACGTGCCAGGAGAGCTGGATTATATCCTGCATTTTGCCTCTCCGGCCAGCCCTATCGATTACCTCAAAATCCCCATTCAGACTTTAAAAGTAGGTTCCCTCGGCATTCACAATTGCCTGGGACTGGGCATGGCCAAGGGGGCCCGGGTGCTCATCGCCTCTACCAGCGAGGTGTACGGCGACCCCCAAGTGCACCCCCAAAATGAAGATTATCGCGGCAGCGTAAATCCAGTAGGCCCGCGCGGGGTATACGATGAGGCCAAACGCTTTCAGGAGGCCATGACCATGGCCTATCACACCTACCACGGTTTGGAAACCCGTATCGTTCGGATATTTAATACCTATGGGCCCCGCATGCGGCTCAATGATGGCCGGGTACTACCCGCCTTCATCGGTCAGGCCCTGCGCGGGGAAGACCTTACCGTTTTTGGCGATGGTTCCCAAACCCGGTCTTTTTGTTACGTAGACGATCTCATCGAAGGGATTTACCGCCTCTTGATGAGCGATTATGCCCACCCCGTAAATGTGGGAAATCCCGATGAAATCTCCATTGGCGACTTTGCCGAAGAGATCATTAAACTCACCGGCACAGACCAGAAGGTGATCTACAAACCACTGCCCCAAGATGACCCAACCCAGCGCCAGCCAGACATTAGCCGGGCGCAGGAAATCCTGGGGTGGAAACCCCAAGTGACCCGCCAGGAAGGCCTCAAACGTACCTACGCTTACTTTCAATCTCTACCCCAGGAAGACCTCTACAAAAAGGAACATAAGGATTTCGCTCCTTACGTGCGCAAACCGCAAAAGGAAAACCATTAATGGCCAAAATCATTGTCACCGGCGGGCTGGGCTTCATCGGTTCCCATACCGTAGTAGAATTGCTGGCAGCCGGCCATGAACCCGTTATCGTCGATAATCTCAGCAATAGCTCAGCCGCCGTGCTGGAAGGCATTGAAAAAATTACCGGTCAAAAGCCCCTTTTCCTCCAGCTTGACCTCAAGCAAAAGAACCAGGTAACGCGCCTTTTCGAACAAGTCCCCGATCCAGATGGGCTCATTCACTTCGCGGCTTACAAAGCGGTGGGAGAGTCTACCGAAAAACCCCTGGAGTACTACGAAAACAACCTGGGCACCCTGGTTTACCTTCTGCAGGCTTTGCGCGATCGCGGTCTTAGCAACCTCATTTTTAGCTCCAGCTGTACCGTATACGGACAAGCAGAAAAACTTCCCATTACCGAAGAAAGCCCCGTGGTGCCCGCTGAGTCGCCCTATGGCAATACCAAGCAGATAGGGGAGGAAATCATCCAAGACGCCTGCCATGCCCACGCCCTCCAGGGCATTTCCCTGCGTTATTTTAATCCCATCGGCGCGCACCCCAGCGCAGAAATTGGGGAGCTGCCGCTAGGGGTGCCCCTTAATTTGGTGCCTTTCGTGACCCAAACCGGCATCGGGCTTCGCGAACAACTTTCCGTTTTTGGTACCGACTATCCCACCCGTGATGGCACCGCTATTCGCGATTATATCCATGTGGTAGACCTGGCCAAGGCGCACGTTATTGCCGTGGAAAGACTGGTGGCCGGAGAAAATCAGCAAGCCTACGAATACTATAACCTCGGCACGGGTACCGGCAGCACCGTACTGGAAGTAATTCAGGCTTTTGAAAAGGTAGCCGGTAAACCGCTCAACTACAAAACGGTGGCGCGACGTCCTGGCGATGTTACCGCGGCCTACGCAGATACCACCAAGGCCAATCAAATACTGGGCTGGACCGCCCAAAAAACCATGGAAGACGCCCTGACCGACGCCTGGCGCTGGGAACAAAAGCTGGCCCGGGCCCGGGCGGCCCAAGCGGAATAATTAGTGTCTATCTGTAAACCCAACCTCCCCTGTGGAGAGCCGTTCGTCCTCAAATT
>CAJXMS010000314.1 GCA_913056475.1 uncultured Bacteroidota bacterium | reverse complement strand
TGGTTTTGCGGGCTAGCGCCCAAAAGTCGGCCACTCGTTTATCGGCAGATTCCGTCACATTTGGCCGCCAGGCCTACCAAAGCAGCCGCCGCGTAAAGCTCTCCGTAGCCCCCCAGCCGGGGGCCAAGACCACTACCCTCCGCCTGCTCCATGGCCCGGACAAAGCCCTCCAAGACCTGGACGTGATCCAGTACCCCCACGTGGAAAAACGGATGGTGCTGGAGGCGGCAACGATCAAATTGCAACGCATAAAACTGACCAAACGCGGCCAACGGATCGGTTATATCCCCGGAGCGGGCGATGAGGTGGCCGAGGCTATCCGCCACATGGGCTATACGGTAGACCGCCTGGACGAGCAGGCCCTCCGCGAAGCAGACCTTAGCGGGTACCAGGCCATCGTGGCGGGTATCCGCGCCTATAATGTGAATGACTGGCTGCCCGCGCTCAAGCCCCGCCTGATGGCTTACGTGCGGCAGGGGGGCAACTACCTGGTGCAGTACAACACCGCCAGCCGCGACCTGCTGAGTGAAAACATAGGGCCCTACCCTTTTACCATCACCCGCGAGCGGGTAACGGAAGAGACGGCCCCGGCCCAGTTTCTCCAGCCGGAGCATCCGCTGCTCAAGGAGCCCAATGCCTTGGGACCAGCCGATTTTGAAGGCTGGGTGCAGGAAAGGGGACTCTACTTTGCCGGGGAGTGGCATGAGCGCTATGACACGCCCCTGGGCTGGAATGATGCCGGCGAACCCCTGCGTAAGGGTGGCTTGCTGGTGGCCAAACACGGCCAGGGCGCCTTCATGTACACGGGGATCAGCTTTTTTCGGGAGCTGCCTGCAGGGGTGCCCGGTGCTTACCGCCTGCTGGCCAATCTGCTCAGCTATAAGCCCGACGATAATGAATAGAAGCAGTTCCCGCCGCTGGCGGCAAGTTTATGCGCTGGTTTTGCTCCTGCTGGCCGCGGAGATCATTGCTTTTTATTTCCTTACCGAATACTACCGCTAATGGGCTGGCTGGACTGGACGGTGATGATCGGTACCCTGGTGGCCATAGCCGCCTACGGCACCTGGCGTACGCGTCACCAGCGGACGGTAAACGACTATCTGCGCGGGGGCGGCGAAATGCGCTGGTTTACCATAGGCCTTTCGGTGATGGCCACCCAGGCCAGTGCCATCACCTTTCTGAGCGCGCCGGGGCTGGGCTATGAATCAGGCCTGCGCTTTGTGCAGTTTTACTTCGGGCTTCCGCTGGCCCTGGTGCTGGTCGCGGCCTTTTTCATCCCTATTTATTACCGGCTGCGGGTGTACACCGCCTACGAGTACCTGGAGCAGCGTTTCGACCTGCGAACGCGGCTGCTTGCGGCCTCGCTGTTCCTCATCCAACGGGGTCTGGCGGCGGGACTTACCATCTTTGCTCCCGCCATCGTACTCTCCTCCCTACTGGGCTGGGACCTTAATTTTACCAACCTCTTCGTGGGGCTGCTGGTGATCATCTACACGGTAAGTGGCGGCACCCGCGCGGTAAGCGTGACCCAACGCTGGCAGATGGGCGTGATCTTTCTGGGTATGGTACTGGCCTTTGGCATTTTGGTGTACCACATTACCGAGGAAGTAAGCATGCCCGTGGCCCTGGAGCTGGCCGGCACAGCGGGAAGGATGCAAGTACTGGATTTTAGCTTTGACCTCAATCAGCGCTACACCCTCTGGACGGGCCTTACGGGCGGGCTCTTTCTGGCCCTGTCCTACTTTGGGACCGATCAGAGCCAGGTACAACGCTACCTTACCGGACGCAATGTGCGGGAAAGCCGCCTGGGCCTGATGTTTAACGCCGCCCTAAAAATCCCCATGCAGTTCTTTATCCTCTTTACAGGGGTATTGGTATTTATCTTTTACCTCTACCAGCAGCCGCCGCTATTTTTCAACCAAGTAGCGCTGGAGCGGCTGGAAGAGCAGGGCTACGGGGAAGAGCTCCAGGCCATTCAGGGCCGCTACGACCAGAACTACCAGCAGCTCCAGGAGGCTCGCCAATTGCTCAGCGAGAGTTACGTAGCGGGCGGAAACGAGGAAGCCTCGGCCAGTGCCAAAAAGCTCTTCCGAACTCAGCTGGCTCAGGACCAGGAAATCCGCCAGGAGCTTAAAAGCCTGCTCCTTCGGGTAGACCCTGCCTTCAAGGTAAAGGATACCAACTACGTTTTTCTCACCTTCGTGATGGAGTACCTACCGGCAGGCGTGGTGGGCCTTATCCTGGCTTTGATCTTCAGCGCGGCCATGTCGAGCACCAGTAGCGAACTCAATGCCCTCTCCACTACCAGCTCCATAGACCTGTACCGAAGGCTCTTTAACCGGGAGGTGAGCGAGGCGCAACACCTGCGCGCCTCCCGCTGGTTAACCCTCCTGTGGGGCAGCTTAGCGATTGGGTTTGCCCTCACGGCCAGTTTGTTTGATAACCTTATCGAGATGGTCAATCTCCTGGGCTCGCTCTTTTACGGCAGTATTTTGGGGATTTTCATCGTAGCCTTTTTTCTGCGCTGGATTAAGGCACGGGCGGTTTTTTGGGCCGCGCTGGTAGGAGAAGGAGCGGTCTTGCTGATCCACTTTGGCCGGGTATGGCAATGGGAGTGG
>CAJXMS010000313.1 GCA_913056475.1 uncultured Bacteroidota bacterium | reverse complement strand
AAATTTTCTGGTAGAGCACTGCCACATTCAGGCGGCGAATCCCCAGCAAAGCCCCGGATACGACGGCTTCCGGGTTTATGGTAACCCCGGCAACCCCAATATGATCCGCCACTGCCAGCTTGATACCGGCAATGAGGCCATCTTTGCCCAGTGGGTGGGTAATTTTAGTCCCCTACGCATCCACGACAATGTCTTTACCCAGGTGGACCTGGAGCTCCAGAGCGGTCGCTTTGAGCTGGAGCGCAATCAGTTTTTCCATTGTGCCGTGGAAGGCGATGCCCTGCAAGGCTACTCGGATTTCAGTTATAATAGCTTCCAGGAGTCGCCGGTCGACTTATATGCCTCTAATGAAACCTCTGTAGGGTTCACGGGCAATGACTTCCAGGGAATGTCCAATGTAAGAGATGGCCTTAGCCTCAGCCAGATCAACGCTGAACTGAACTGCAATAACTTCCAAAATCTCCGCTCGGGTATTGTTTTAAACGGAGCTGCGGCCTATTTAAACGAAGATGCCTACAATCACTTTTACGGGAACACAAATGGCATTGATTTATCATTTAAAGCCTGGGAGAACATGAACGGGCTTTACCTGGATCAGGGCTATAATGAATTTCTTCTGGGACCGGGCAACCAGCAAAATAAATTGCATTTATCAGGAAGGTTCGAAACCCATTCCTCAGGCTACAGTGATGGATTGCCCCAGTCGGATTATCAGCTAAATACCGGAACCGGAAAGGAAGAGATGATAGCAGACTACAATCGCTTTCAGCTTCGTCAGGTGCCCTGTGATCCCAATGAGCCCTGCGGGAAAAATTGTTACAACCTGGTTATGCCGGTTGATATGAAGGTTATTCAACCCACCTCACCGGGTGTCAATAACAGCTTAGGTCAGGTAAGCCTCCACATTCCCAATAACCTAAGCAGCGTCAATTCTCCCTGCAGTAATGCTACGCCCCCGCTTGGCAAGCGCCCCGTTTACGCCTTTATTCAGTCCGTAAATGCGCCCAACGACGGAGGCCTGATAGGCGGTACCGGTAATTCGGTAAAGCCCACCTTGCTAAGCGCCATAAACGACCTTAGTTACCAGGAGCAAGTGAATGACGATCCGGCTGCCCTCAATACTTTCCAAACCCTAGTAGACGAGCCCATCAGCAACCCGGATGGCAGTACCCCGCTGTTGCTGAGCCACAGTAAGGAGCTCATGCTCCTGGCCCTGGAAAACAGCTTTACCCGCAACTTCTTTCCCTTTGAAGGGGAAAACCCGGAAGCGGAGGTGCACCCCGAGGTTACGGAGGTCTTAAATCTTTTGGACAATTTACTGGGCCAGCTCAATTCTAATGACCCCCATTACGCCCAGAAGCACTTTACCCTTCACCTGGATAAGGTCATGAGCCTTCGCAACGGCGGGTATTATACCCCGGCCCTCAACCTGCTAAGTCAGAGTGGCACGTGGACCCACAACTACACCCAGCAACAAAGGGCGGGCTACTGGAGCTGCGTATGCCAGGCCGAAAGCGATTACTTCTCGGGCAGTCTGCCGGTAGAAGAGTTTGGTCAGGTGTTGCAGCAATGCAAAACGCAGTTTGCCGGCTATACCTACAAGCGGAATACCGACGCCTCCGAGGAGCCCGGCGAGGGCTACGTGGTAGAAGATCAGGCCCCGCGCCTAAAGGTTTATCCGCAGCCCGTAGAGGAAGTACTGCACCTGCGCTTCTCCGCGGGGCTGGAGCAGGAAATAGTACTGGAGCTTTCCAGCCTGGAAGGCAAGCTGCTCCGCCAGGAAACCCGGCCCATAGCCGGAGATGAGCTGGCGTATGATACGGAAGATCTGTCGCCTGGCTTGTACATCTTATGGGTAAATACCGGAGCGGACACCTTCCGCCGAAAAATCCTGATACGCTAAAATCAAATTAAAGCCAAAGAAATGCCCCCCGGCCTTGTGCTCGGGGGGTATTTTTTTGTGGCTCAGTCTCCTGCGGGTGCCTGGGTCACTTCTGGGGGCAATATCCGAAGCAACCAGACGAGCAGCAGGCCCCCGACCACCGTTTTCAGTAAGAGCCCCGGGATGAGGCGGATAAAGGTAGAAACCAAGTTGGCCTCCGGCAGCAGGAAATACAGGACGGCAAAGCCGGGGATGAAAAGCAGGATTTGCGCCCGGAAAAAGAGCAACATGCTTGAAAAAGAGTTAAGCGGCTTTCGGTGGCTTACGTGGCTAACCCAGGCCCCTACCGCCCAGAAACCCCAAAGAAAGCCGGCGGTGGGCCCCATGAGCTTCTCCCAGCCGTGAGTATGGCCGCCAAAAATGGGCAGCCCGAGAGCGCCCAATAAGAGGTAGGCGCCGATTACCGATAGGGCTTCCCGCAGCGGCAAAATACCCGCGGCCAGAAATATGACCAGCGATTGCAGGGTGATGGACAAAGTAGGTAAAGGGATGCGTAGCGGCGCCAGCAGGGCCATAAGCACCAGGGCGATCAGAGCGTAACGAAGGCGAAGGGGAGGCGGCATAGACCAGATATTTAGAGAGCGGTGGCGCGCAGGCGCCGGCAGCGGTTCACAAAGCGCCAAGATAAAAACACCGCCGAACCAGATCGGAAGAGCGTCGTGTAGGGAAAGAGTGTAGATCTCGGTGGTCGCCGT
>CAJXMS010000312.1 GCA_913056475.1 uncultured Bacteroidota bacterium | reverse complement strand
TGGTCATGTTTTTCCACGACCTGGGCCTGGCGGTTCTTCCCCGGCTGGGCAGTAGCATTTTACCCTTGTTTTTCATTTTTACCGGCTTGCTGGGCGATGTGCTCTCCTACGTGCGGTTATTTGCCCTGGGGGTCACCTCGGCCGTACTGGGCCTGGTGGTCAACCAGATCGGGATGAATATGGTGGGCGATCACTGGCTAAGCTGGGTAGCCGCCGGGGCCTTTCTTCTTTTTGGGCACGGGCTCAACTTTTTACTGGCCGGGCTGGGTGCCTTTATTCATCCTTTGCGGCTCACTTTCGTCGAATTTTACAACAACGCCCAATTTGCCGGCGGCGGTCAGGCTTATCAACCCTTTCAAGAATCCCCTAAAACCCATCCATAATGGAAACATCCCCTCTTCCCCTTGTTTTGGCCTTCATCGGCTTTGGCATCATGATCGCCCTGGCGGGCATGGGCAGCATCATAGGCACCGCGCAGGGCGCCATGGTTACCGTGGGCGCCATCAAAAAGCGCCCTGAATCCTTTGGCTCCTACATCGTGCTCAGTGCCCTGCCGGGCACGCAGGGCCTCTATGGCTTTGCGGGCTTTTTTATCCTTCAGGAATTCATTGGTCCGGAAATGAGCCTCCTGCAGGGAGCGGGCATTTTGGGCAGCGGCATAGCGCTGGGCCTGGCCGGCCTTTTTTCCGGCATCTACCAGGGCAAGGTATGCGCCAATGGCATCGATGCCATCGGGAGTGGCAATGATGCCTTTGGGCGCACCATTATCCTGGCCGTGTTTCCGGAGCTTTACGCCATCATCGCTTTTGCGGCCCTCTTTTTAATCCGGGGAATCCTCTAAGCCATGCCGTCCGCCCCCCTCAATATCCTGGCGGCCCTGGATGGCAGCGGCCACGACCCGCACCTGATCCGGCAAATGAAGGCCTGGCGGCGGTGTTTTCCCCAGGCCCAGTTGCACTTCCTCCACGTGGTAAAGGCTTCCCCGCTGCCCCAAAAGCTAAAGGAAGCCCACCCCGCCCTGGCGGAAGTGGCCCCGGCCCGGCATAGCCCTCGTGAAACGCTGGCAGCGCACTGGCCCGAAGGGCCTTATCAATACCACGAAAGAAAAGGGGCCGCCTTTAAGGAAATTATCCACCTGGTGCAGGACCAAGAGATCAAGCTCCTCCTGCTGGGCCTGAAGCACCAACGGGATGGCTCGGGCCTGATCAATCACCGCCTGGCCAATCAAAGTCCCTGCAGTTTAATGCTGGTGCCCGCTTACCTGCCGGAGCGGATGGCAAGAATACTGGCCGCCACGGACTTCAGCGCTCACGCGGAAGAGGCGCTAAGCTGGGGCCAGGAATGGGCGCAGTGCCAGGGCGCCCAGCTGGAGGCGGTGCATTTTTTCCACCTCCCCGGCGGCTTTCTCAAAAATGCCGGCGGGCAGGAAGAGCTGGCAGAACTGATCCGCCGGCACAGCGAAGCAGAAAAGCAGGCCGCGGGCCCGCTGCACGCGCAAACCCCCTGTGGCTTTCGCCGTAATCAAGGCCATCCGGAAAGACAACTACTGGATTACGCCGTGGAAAGGCAGGCCGATTTGCTGGTGATGGGTTCCAAAGGCAAAACGGCGGCCACCGCGCTTTTAATGGGCTCCTTTGCGGAGAAAGTGTTCCTTCACAACCGCAGCCAGGCCCTGCTGGTAGTCAAACAACCCGGGGAAAATACCGGCCTCTGGAAAAGCATCCTAAGCGCGGGCTAAAGCGGGCGCTAAAACCGGCCCCAGTGGGGCTTACCGGCCGGGGCTTGAAAGCCATCGTCTAAGATCCGCCAGGTGGTAAAACCGCCCACGGCCAGGTTGGTCACCTGGTTGGCCCCATTGAGGCGCTGGACATACTGGCGGTAGCGGCTTACCCAGGCGCTGTCCGGGCTGCTGGCGCCGGTGCCGGCCGCGGTAGACGAGCCCAGGACCACCCAATGAAGGGTATCCCGCTGCCAGCAGGGATTGTACATTTGGCCGAAGGCCGTAAAAGCCAGCGCACTAAAAAGGAGGAAGAACAGGAAGGGCGGCCGCATGGGTCTAAGGTACCGAAAAATAGGGGGCAGAGGACCGGGGCTTAGGTTTGGACGGACTGAATGGCTTCCCGCAATACCTGGGCGGAAGCGAGGAATCTTTCGCGCTCGCGGGGCTCGAGCTCGGGCTCCCAGAGGCGTTCGATGCCGCGGCGGGTTACCAGGGCGGGCAGCGATAAGGCCACCTGGCGCAGCCCAAAGGGCCCGTCTATAACGGTGGAAAGGGGAATGATGCGGCGCTCATCGCGGAGAAGGCTGCGCAGCAAGGCGGCGGTGAGCAAGCCGATGGCGTGATTGGTGGCGCCTTTGCGGCGGATGATCTCGTAGGCGGCATTGCGCACGGCACTTTCCAGCTCCTCTTCGTAGGCGCTGTTCCAGCCGGGCCAGCTGCGAAGGCTGCGGCCCCCTACCATGGCGCGCGACCAGTGCACGAGCTCGGAGTCGCCGTGCTCGCCGAGCACCTGGGCATGGACGTTGTGCGGGGCGAGGTTTATCTTTTGGCCTACCATTTCGCGCAGGCGGACGGTGTCCAGGAAGGTCCCCGTGCCGATGACCCGCTGGGCGGGCAGGCCGGTGTATTCTTGGTAGAAATAGGTAA
>CAJXMS010000311.1 GCA_913056475.1 uncultured Bacteroidota bacterium | reverse complement strand
CCCAGGCTGAAATGTAGCGGCCCCTTCAGGGCAGCCTAATGGGGGCGCTCAGTCCGTGATGCCCAGGTCTTACCGGAGCCAGGCCAGGGGAAAGCTTTTCCTTATAAAAGCCTGGGATTGCAACCCCAGGCTATTTTTCCGATTCTTAAGATTGCTCTTCCTTGTGGCCGATCAGTTTATAGGCCAATTTGGGGTTTACCGCCTCGATACCGATCAGCGTAATCCAGTAGCCCACAAAGAGCGAAAGGAAGAGCAGCATGCTAAAGCCCATCAGAAAAACAAAGATGAAGATGAAAAAGCCCAGGGTCTTGGTAAACATTCTCAGTAATTTTGGGCCGCTAAGATAAAGCAAAACCCGCCAAAACCACCACTCCCAATTCTTATCCTATGGCCCAGCGCTGGCGCAGCTTTCTTTCCCTCACCCTCCTGCTGGTAAGTGTAGCCTTCCTGGCCCTCAGCTACAGCCTGCACACGCATCCCCGGCAGTGGAGCGATAGTTTCTGGTCTTCCTGGCTCAACCTCTTTCCCGCCGGGCAGGCGGAGCAACTGGGCGGCGCCTGGGCCGGGGGCTTCTTTCTCATGGGTGCGCTGCTGCTCCTGGGAAGTACCGCCCTGCTTATCTGGGGCCGCCGCTGGCGCCGAGGCCTTTTCCTGGGCATATTGCTAGCCTTGATTGGGGCGGCCCTGCTGGCCGGCGCCGCTCTTACGGACTATCTTTCCGGTAAACCGAATGGAGCGGTAGGCTTCCACCGACCGGACGGAGCTCCGCCTTCCGCCAGGGCCCTGGAAAAGGCCTCCTTTTATCATTCATTTCATCTTAATTCCAACGAAATCTAAATTATGAGTCAAAACAAAGCCTATCGCATCGAAAAAGACACCCTGGGCGAAGTAAAAGTCCCCGCCGATAAATACTGGGGCGCCCAAACCGAGCGCAGCCGCAACAATTTTAAAATAGGCCCCGCCGCCAGTATGCCCCTGGAGGTGGTGTACGGCTTTGCCTACCTCAAAAAAGCCGCCGCTCATGCCAATTGTGAATTAGGCGCGCTGCCCCAAGATAAGCGCGACCTCATCAGCCAGGTATGTGATGAGGTGCTGGCCGGCCAGCACGATGAGCAGTTTCCCCTGGTGGTGTGGCAAACCGGCTCCGGTACCCAGAGCAATATGAACATGAACGAAGTGGTGGCCAATCGCGCCCACGTACTGGCTGGCAATACCCTGGGCGATGGCGAGCGGAGCATTCACCCCAACGACGACGTCAATAAGTCGCAGTCTTCCAATGATACCTTCCCCACCGGCATGCACATCGCCGCGTATAAGCAGATCAGCGAAAGCACCATCCCAGGCGTGGAAAAGCTCCGCGAGGCCCTGCACCAAAAATCAGAGGCCTTCATGGACGATGTGAAAATAGGCCGCACCCACCTAATGGACGCCACCCCGCTCACCCTGGGGCAGGAACTGAGCGGCTACGTGAGCCAGCTCGATCATGGTCTCAAAGCCCTGCGCCACACCCTGGACCACCTATCTGAACTGGCCCTGGGCGGTACCGCCGTGGGCACGGGCATCAACACGCCGGAGGGCTACGATCGGCTCGTGGCCCAAAAAATCGCCGATTTTACCGGCCTGCCTTTCCGCACCGCCGAAAACAAATTTGAAGCCCTGGCTGCCCACGACGCCCTGGTGGAAACCCACGGCGCCCTTAAGCAACTGGCCGTATCGCTGATGAAGATCGCCAACGATATCCGCCTCCTGGCCAGCGGCCCCCGCGCCGGCATCGGCGAGATCACCATTCCCGCCAATGAGCCCGGCTCTTCCATCATGCCCGGCAAGGTAAATCCCACCCAGAGCGAAGCCCTCACCATGGTATGCGCCCAGGTGATGGGCAATGACACCACCGTGAGCGTAGGCGGTTCCAACGGCCATTACGAGCTCAATGTATTTAAGCCCGTCATGGCCCGCGCCGTGCTCGAATCGGCTCGCCTCCTTGGCGATGCCTGCGAGAGCTTTACCGACAACTGCGTGGCCGGCCTGGACCCCCACCGCGAAAACATGCGCCGCCACTTGAACAACTCCCTTATGCTGGTCACCGCGCTCAATACCAAAATAGGCTACGAAAAAGCCGCCCAAATCGCCAAAACGGCCCACGAAAACGGCACCACCCTTCGCGAAGAGGCCGTCCATCTGGGCTTCCTCACCGCCGATCAATTCGATGAATGGGTACGTCCCGAAAAAATGACCGGCCGGTCCTGATGCCTATGCTTTTTACCCCACGCATTCTTAAAATCCCCGCGCTGGCCGGGCTGGTTATAGCACTTTTGGCCCAGGGGGCCTGCTCCCGCAAAGCACCTGTAGACCTTCTTGTGGCGGCGAAGCGCATCTATTTAATGGATTCCGCGTACCGCACCGCTCAGGCCATGGTCATCCGGGACGGGAAGGTTTTGGCCTCCGGCCAAATGAATGAGCTCCTGCTCGAATACGATCCGGCCCAAACCCTGAAAGTACCCGATAAAGTAGTGTATCCGGGCTGGAACGATGCCCACTGCCACTTCGTGGGCTACGCCGAAATGCAAAGGCAGGTAGACCTGCGGGGCACGCGCAGCTACCAGGCCGTGCTGCAGCGGCTGAAAACCTTTGCGCAGCGCTATGATCTGGATTATATCC
>CAJXMS010000310.1 GCA_913056475.1 uncultured Bacteroidota bacterium | reverse complement strand
TACTCATTTACCCTAGTAAACTCCGCTTTTTAGGGCGGCGCAAGCCTCGCTGGCAAACTTTAGAAGCCAGCCACTCAAAACAGCTCTCCATGCCTGCAAAAGCTATAAAGCCCGCCCGCTTCGTTACGCTTGCCCTAAATTCTTACCTCCCCCAGTCTGCCTTTTTAAGGCCTGGCGGCCAAATGTGAACCGGGGCCCGCTGTAAAAGGTTGACCTTTTAAATACCATCATCATGCAAAGTGAGCGCGTAGCCCATCACATCGTCCAGTGGCTTACCGATTATGCCCAGCAAGCCGGCAGCCAAGGCTTCGTAGTAGGCGTTTCCGGCGGCATAGACAGCGCCGTGACCTCTACCCTGGCGGCGCAAACCGGCCTGCCCCTGACCTGCGTAGAAATGCCCATCCACCAAAACCCGGACCAGGTGACCCGCGCCCAGGCCCACATCCAGCAGCTGGCCCGCCGCTTTCCCCAGGTAGAGCCGCAGCGGGTAGATCTCACCGGCCCCTACGAAGCTTTCCTGCAGGCCTTGCCCGAAAGCCCCGCCACGGAGCAGCGAGAGATGAGCCGGGTCAACACCCGGGCCCGCCTGCGCATGAGCACCCTCTATTATTTCGCCGCCCTGCAAGGCCGCCTGGTAGCCGGCACCGGCAATAAAGTAGAAGACTTTGGGGTAGGATTTTATACCAAATACGGCGATGGCGGCGTAGATCTAAGCCCCATCGCAGATTTGCTTAAAACGGAAGTCTATGCCCTGGGCCATTATTTAGAGGTGCCCCAGAGCATCCTGGAAGCCCCTCCTACCGATGGCCTTTGGGGCGACGACCGTACCGATGAAGACCAAATAGGCGCCAGCTACCCCGAATTGGAGTGGGCCATGGGCCAGCAAGCAGCAGGTAAGGCTCCTTCTGACTTTTCAGGAAGGAAAAACGAAGTATTTTCCCTATTTTTGAAACATCAACGGAATAACCTTCATAAAATGAAGCCTATTCCCGTATGTCACGTGCCGCCAGAAATGAAAGAATAAGGCTATTTTTGGGGCCCACAGGGTAATCTTTTAAAAGGGAACTATTATGATCAGTATTATTGTGGCAGATGACCATGCCATCGTGCGCAAGGGGCTTAACCTCTTTATCAACTACGAAGACGATCTTCAAATAGTAGGGGAAGCCCAGGATGGGGACGAGCTCATGAGCTTGATCGAAGGGACCGAAGCCGATGTGTTGGTCCTGGATCTGGACATGCCCAAGCTCAACGGGCTTACCGTAATACCACGCCTGCACCGTTCAAACCCCCAACTGGACGTGATCATCCTCAGCATGCACCCGGAAGAAATCTATGGCCGCACCGCCTATATTAAAGGCGCCAGCGGCTACATCACCAAGGATAAAGCCCCCCGCCACCTTATCCATGCCATTCGCATGGTGCAGGAAGGAGAAAAGGTCTTTAGTCCGGACATTCTCAACCGCAAGCGCAAGAAGCGCTCCATTAAGCTGAGCCATCGCGAAGTCCAGGTCCTTAAACTGCTGGTAAAAGGCTATGCCAACAAACATATAGCCAGTGAACTGGACATAAGCGATAAAACGGTGAGCACCTACAAACTGCGGCTGCTTAAAAAAATAGGCGGGCACAGTACCGTAGACCTGATCAACTTTGCCACCTATAACCCCGATCTCATCGGCGAGGGCGAGTCGGAAGTAGAGGCTTAAAGTGGTACTTTTGCCCAAATTCTAAGGGCTTTGGGAAACATTGTAGCCATCGTGGGCCGCCCCAACGTAGGCAAATCCACGCTTTTTAACCGGCTTACCGAACAGCGCCGCGCCATCGTAGACGCCGTACCGGGGGTAACCCGCGACCGGCTTTACGGCCAGGCGGAGTGGAACGGCCGTACTTTTTCTGTGATCGACACGGGCGGCTACATTACCGGATCCGAAGACGTCTTTGAAGAAGAAATACGCCGGCAAGTAAAGCTGGCCCTGGACGAAGCACAGGCCATCCTCTTCGTAGTAGACGTGGATCAGGGGCTCACCGGGCTCGATCAAGAGGTGGCGGAACTCCTGCGCCGGCACCAAAAACCCGTCCTGCTCGTTGCCAACAAGGTAGATAATCATGCCCGCCAGGCCCAAAGCGCTGAATTCTACGGTATGGGCCTCGGCGAAGTACACACCATTTCCGCCATCAACGGCAGCGGCACGGGCGACCTCCTGGATGCCCTGGTAGCAAAACTGCCCGCCGAGGTAGAAGAAGAAACTTCCGCCCTCCCCCGCCTGGCCGTAGTAGGGCGCCCCAATGCCGGTAAATCTTCCCTCATTAACGCCCTCACCGGAGAAGAACGCCACATCGTAACAGAGGTAGCGGGAACCACCCGGGACGCCATCAATACTCGCTACCGTCTTTACGGACAGGACTTTCTCCTTATCGATACAGCCGGCGTACGCAAAAAGGCCAAAGTACACGAAGACATCGAATTTTACTCCGTACTCCGCGCCGTACGGGCCATCGAAAGCGCCGACGTGTGCTTGCTTATGCTCGACGCCGAAAGGGGCTTTGAAAGTCAGGACCTCTCTATCTTTAGCCTGGCGCATAAAAACCGCAAGGGCATCATCCTGCTGGTCAATAAATGGGACCTGATAGAAAAAGACACCCACACCGCCCAGCGTTTC